>VBCJ01000043.1 GCA_005884335.1 Betaproteobacteria bacterium
CGACTTTCGCAGTCGAGGGCTTGATGTTCGCGGCCGGGATCGCGCTCTATCTGCAGTGTACTAAAGCCAAGGATCGCACCGGAACCGTCGCATGGTGGGCCTACATCGCCTTGCTCCTCATTCTCTACATTCCGGGACCCTGGTCTCCGCCGCCGCCGAGCGAAAATGTGGTGGCGATCATGGGGATCGTCGCGCTGGCGATATTCGGTCCCTGGGCCTATTGGATCGACCGGCACCGCGTGTCCGCGAGCTGATTGCTCGCGGCGCGCCGTCAGAACCTGGAGACTGCGTTGATCCCGACGATGGCGTTGCGCCGTGGCGCCGGCTCGAAGAATTGCCGGTTGGTGTCGCCGACGATCACCGAGCCGACGTATCGCTTGTCGAAGAGATTCTCGATTCGCAGGAACTCGCTGACGCGCCAGTCGCTCGCTCGCTGCTCGAACACGATCCTCCAGTTCACCACCGAGTAAGGAGCCGACCGATCGATATCGGCGTTGGCGTCGCTCGCGTAGATGCGGTCGCTGTAGCGCAGCTCGAACGCCGTGCTGAAGCTTTGTCCCGCAGGCGCCCAGCGTGCTTCGCTGTAGAGGGTGCGGCGCGGAACGCCGGGCATGTAGTTGCCGGCGGGCACCGTGATCGCCGGCTGGCCTGGAGCGGGGACCGTTGTGAAATCATCCCGGTAGCGCGCATCCACGTAGCTCAGTGCAGCGAGAAGATCGAGCGTCTCGAACATTCTTGCACCCCAGGACAGTTCTGCGCCGTTGCGCGTAGTGCGGGTTGCGTTCTTGAAGGTGTTGCGCCCGCCCGTCGCGGTATCGACCACGATCTCGTTCTTCGTATCGATATGGAACACCGCGAAAGTGAGACGCTGGCCGCCCGGGAGGAAGGCCTTCGCGCCGAGCTCCGTGTTGACGCTGGTGCTCGGTTGCAGCGCAAAATTGAGCCCGGGCACGTTGTTGTTCTGATAGGCGAGCTCCGCGAAAGTCGGCGTCTCGAAGCCTCTGCCAACATTTCCATAGAAATTGAGCGAGGGGCTCGCCTCGTAGACAAGTCCGGCCACCGGGCTCGTGTTCTTGAAGCGGATCTGGCCGCTTTCGTCCCCATTGGCGGTGCCCGGAACGATGAAATAGTCGGCCGAATAGAAGGAGACTTCCGTGTGCCTCAGGCCGGCGCTCGCGCTCCAGCGCGGCGCGAACTTCCAGTCGCCCTGCGCGTAGAGCGCGGCACTCCTGACCGTGTCGTTCTCGTCTCGTTTCAGTGCCCCTGCGACACCGTTGTTGTTGAGGTAGCCCCTGCGCCGCTCTTTCTGATTGTCGTAATCGCTTCCCACGGTGAACGAGAGAGGCTGACCGGCAAGCTGCGTCGCGCGCGACCAGCGCAGGTCCAGCCCGTAATAGAAGCGGTCGAGGTTGACGACCCCGCCCGAGGAGGTCACCGGCGCCTGAGCAGGAGCAATTATCGCGAGGAATTGCTCGACCTGCCGGCTTCCGCCGTAGGCGGCAAAGCGCAGGCTGTCCGAAGCCGAGAGCCGGTGCTCCACGGTCGTGCCGAGTTGGTTCTGCACGACGTTCTTGCGGGTATTGAACAGCAGCACGTTGGGAACGACCTGGCGCGGGTTCTGCTCCACCTGGTCGCTTCTCAACCCCGCCGGGTCCTGCGCCGGCTGCCTTACGGAATTGAGAATCAAGGCAACACGCGTATCGTCGCTGAGCGCGAGCTTGAGCTTGGCGTTGCCGAGGTCTTTTTCAGCCGCGCTGTGGTCGCGGTAGCCGGTCGTCTCGAGGTGGGAAGCGCCGCCGACGTAGTTGAGCTCACCCGACTGGCCGCCGAACTTGAGAGCGGAGCGGCTGGTTCCGTAGCTGCCGGCTGCACCGTTTATCGTAAGCGTGGGCTCGGGCGGACCGTCTTCGGTGAAGATCTGGATGATCCCGCCCGAGGCATTCCCGTAGAGCGTCGAGAAGGGTCCCCGCATCACCTCTATCCTCTCGGCCGCGCCGAGGTCGAAATTGGAGGTTTGTCCCTGGCCATCGGGCGAAGTGGCGGGAATCCCGTCCGCGTAAAGCCGAACGCCGCGAACGCCGAACTGTGCGCGTGCGCCGAACCCGCGCGAAGAGATCTGCAGGTCCTGGGAGTAGTTCTGGCGGTTCTGCACGACCACGCCGGGGACGCGCGAGAGGCTCTCCGACAGATTGATCATCGGTTTGCCCTCGCGGATCGCATCGGCGTCGATCCGGTCGATCGAGACCGGCAGATCGAAGCTGTTGCGCTCCGAGCGCGTCGCCGTGACCACGACTGAAGGCGTGCCCGAGGATTCGCCCTGGCCCGATTCGGTCTGGGCGCCGGCCTGGAAGGCGAAAGCACCCGCGCCTAGAGCGAGCAGGGCTGCGGGGCATGAGGTCGTTAGTCGGTGCGCCATGGGTTGTTGTGAGTCGCGCCGGAGACGGAGCGCGGCTTCCTTTTTATCCGGTTGCGTCCGGGATCGAGCGTGGCTATGATGCCATGACGCCCCGTCGATTGCACCGCGGCGCCCCCTCGAAGACCACAACACCCGGGAAAAGGAGAATATTCCATGTCGCCCGCACCGTTCCGATCGCTCATCTCCCTCGCTTCCGCGCTCGTCTTCGTGTTCTGCGCCGCGGCGGCGCAGGCGCAGGCGCCCGCCGCTCCCGCCGCCCCGCCCTCCTGGCAGCAAGGCCGTAACGCCGAGCAGGAGAAATCGCCCCTGCACCCGTTCGCGATTGAAGTGACCGGCAAGGCGGCGAAGCTGCTCCCGGTGGACAAGCTCAAGGTCCCGGCCGGCTTCAAGGTCGAAGTCTGGGCCGAAGGCCTCCCCGGAGCGCGCTCCATGGCGCTCGGCAACAAAGGCACCGTCTTCGTGGGCACTCGCCAGTTGAAAGACGTCTATGCGATCGTCAACCACGGCGGCAAGCGCGAGGTGAAGACAATTCTAAAGGACCTCGATTCGCCGAACGGCGTCGTCTTCAGCAGGGGCACGCTCTACGTCGCCGAGCGCCACCGCATCACGCGCTACGACGGCATCGAGAGCCGTCTGGACAGCCCGCCGGAAGCCAAGGTCGTGGTCGACGGCCTCGATCCGCAGAAACAGCCCGGCCACTTCTGGAAATTCCTCGCGCTCGGGCCCGACGGCAAGCTGTATTACAACGTCGGCGCGCCCGGCAACATCGTCATGCCGTCCTACTTCCAGGCGTCGATTTCGCGGGTCGATCCCAAGACCGGGATCATCGAGAATTACGTCCAGGGCGTGCGCAACTCGGTCGGCTTCGATTGGCACCCGCAGACCAAGCAGCTTTGGTTTGGCAATCATGGACGCGACTGGCTGGGCGACGAGTCTCCGAACGACACGCTGCACGTGGCCACGCGCAAGGGCCAGCATTTCGGCTATCCCTATTGCCACCAGGGCGACACGCTCGATCCCGAGTTCGGCAAGAACCGCTCGTGCTCCGAGTTCACGCCGCCGGCGTTGAAGCTCGGCGCCCACATCGCGCCCATCGGCATGCGCTTCTACACCGGCAAGATGTTCCCGGCCGAGTACCAGAACAA
>VBCJ01000134.1 GCA_005884335.1 Betaproteobacteria bacterium
GCGGCTCGCGGCCGTCGCGATCAGAAGATAACGCGCGTCCGGCGCGCGCAGATCGGCGCTCAGCCGCTGGTGCAGCTCGCGCGCGGATTCGGGCAGCGGACTCAGATGCCCGAGGTCGTCGTCCCAGATCCGGTCGTGGCGCGCGACGATGAAAGCGAGCGCCGCGACAAGCAGCACCCAGCCAATCCACGCCGCGCGCCGCATCGCGAGCCCCGCGCGAACCAGGCTGAAGGGAAGCGTGCGCGGCGGCGCTCCCCTGCCCGGGGCGAGCGCGGGCAAAACCCAGCGCGTCACCAGGCCCGCCGAAAGCACCCCGACCATCGACAGCACGCCGAGCTGGGAGAGGCCCTGGAGACTCGAGAGCAGCAGGGCGAGCGAGCCGAACACGGTGGTGAGCACGGCCAGGCGCAAGGTCGGCCAGACTCGGGCGAGGATTTCGAGCACGGATTCGCCGGGTTTGCGCTGCGTGAAGACGTAGGACGGGTAATCGACCGCCTCGCCGATCAGGGTCGCGCCGAAGGCGAGCGTGATCCCGTGCACCGTGCCGAAGAGCACGCCCACCGCCGCGACTCCCACGAGCAGGCCCGTCAGCACCGGCAGCGCGGAGAGCGCCACGGGGCCGGGCGAACGGTATGCGAGGACCAGCACCAGGAGGACCAGCACGCCCGCGAGGCCCGTGAGCCAGCCGATGTCGTGCTCGATCGCCGCACGCGTGCGCGCGGCAAACACGCCCGGCCCGCTGATCAACACGCGGTATTCGGGACCCGCCCCGATACGTTGAAAGGCGCCCATCAGGACGTCTGCCGCCTCCTGCTCGCGCGCCGCATCCATTCCGGAGGCCGCGGTCTGCGCAAGAAGCAGCGCGCGAGCGCCGTCTCCCGAGAACCAGACGCCGTGCCGCGAGGCCGGCGCGCCCTGACCCGCCGCCTCGGCGAGGCTGCGCAGTTCGCCCGTGGGATCGCGCGCAAGTGCCCCTTTGAATGCCGTTCCTTCGAGCGTCGCGAGCCGCTCGAGGTTTTCACGCAGCGCGCGGGAGAGCGATTGCTCGCCGAAGCGCTCGGGGCTCACCGTCGGGCTCAGCAGATAGCGATGCCGCAATCCCAGCTCGCGCGCGCCTTGAGTGAATTCCGCGCCGCCGTTCGTGACATAGTCGAAGCGCCGGTCGGCTGCGAGCGCGCGCGCGAGTTCGCGGGAGAGGCGCGCGAGCTCAGGGGGCGCGCCGCCTTCGATCGCCACCAGCATGGTGCGGGAGGCCACGCCCGAGCGCAGCTGCTCGACGAGGAGCCGCTCCAGGCGGCCGCTGGCGGCGGGGAGGAAGGCCGTCATATCGCTGGTGAAGGCCAGGTAGCGCGCGGTCCACCATGCGCTCGCCGCGACGATCGCGAGCCAGGCGAGGAGCGCCGTGCGCCGATAGAGCCTCACGTGGACTCTTGGTGGATGGTCATCACCGACCCGTCTCCGCCCGGCTCCAGGATCTCGATGCGGACGATGCGCGAGCCCGAGCCGGCGATGACTATGCTCTTCACGACGCCCGCGACCTCGACCTCCCTCGGGGTGAGCGCCAGCGTCCAGCGCCGCCTCGTCCCTTCCCGTCGCGTCTTGCCCTCGCGCTCGACGGTCAGCCAGTCGCCGTCGACGCTCATCACTTCCTCGAACGGCAGGGTCTGATGCTTCTCGAGCCGCGCAGGACGCGCATAGAGCAAGGTGCCGGAAAGGTGCAGGGGCTTCTGCAGCACCGCGACGCGCCTCACCTCGGAATATCGGGCCCGGCTCGTCTGCACCTGTGCGAGCTGCGCCATCAGCTTGGCGAAGTCCCACGGCTCTTCCTGCGCCGCAGCCGGAAGCGAGGCAAGGAGGAGCACCGCGCGCGCGATCCTAGCGCGGAGAGCCGCTCCAGAAATCATAGAAGTTGAACCAGTTGTAGGGCGCGAGGCGGCAGAAATGCTCGAGCCGTTCGGCGTAGCGCTGGGCCCATTCGCGGGTCCACGCTGTCGGCTCGGCACGTTCCGCGCTCGGCTCCTCGCAGAACGGCTCCAGGTGAATGACGTAGTGCTTGCCGCCCTCGTACAAGCCGGCGACCAGATACACCGGCACGCGCAGGCAGAGGGCGAGCCGCAGCGGCCCTTGGGGAAAGACGGCATCACGACCGAAGAACCGGCACGTGACCGTCTTGTCGGAGCCGGCCGAGCGGTCGCCGAGCATCCCGACAAGCTCGCCGCGCGAGAGGCATTCGGCGATCCGCAACATGGTGTCGAACTCCCCGGACACGATGATCCGCTTACGGATCACCGGATCCAGCTGAGCGTTCATTACCTCGGTGATGTTCGCGGCGTTCTCCTCGTACATCACCGCGTTGACGGACAATTCGTCCTCGATCGCGAGCGTGCGCAGCAGCTCGAAGCTGCCCAGGTGTGCCCCCAGCAAGAGGCACCCTCGCCCTTTGGCGAGCGTGTGTCGCAAAAGCTCCAGTCCCCGGGTCTCGATGTCGAAGTCAGCGAACCTGCCGTCGACGAAATACACGCGGTCGAGGACCGTCGTGGCAAAGGTGAAGTAATGCCGCCAGAGATCGGTCAAGCGCGGCCGCCGGCCGAGGGCGAGCGCGAGGTACTGGCGCGAAGCTCTCCGCACACGCGGCGAGAAAAGCACGAAGTAGGCGCAAATCGGATACAGCAGCAAGCTCGCGACGCGCCGGCCGCACCGCAAGGCGAACCACGTCATGAACCGCGTTGCGCCGCGGCTGCCCCGCTCACTATGGTCGAGCCAGAGCGCCTTCGAGGGGGCGTTCACTTGCGAGCGGTCCGGCGCGGCGCGAGCTTGCCCGCTCGGGCGACGGTTCGAACCACGTCGGCGAGGGGACGGTGCTGATGATGCCGATAGCGCACGCGCCGGAAGACGTACTCGCCGACGAACAGAGCGCCCACCAGAAGATAGTCGATCCCGTTCGTAAACACCGACCAGGTCCGGGGCGTCGCCAGCACCGCCAGCGCCGCAGACGCGGCCGCCATGCTCACGAAAAACGCCGTCCAAATGACCGTCGACCATCGCGTATAGCGCGCGATATCCGCAGGAACCTCCGTTCCGCGCACGAGGCGGGCAAACCAGCTGATCATCGGCTCCTCACCCGGCGCCAAGGTCCTCCCGAACCAGATGGCCAGGGCAAGATTGATGATGACGGGCGGAAATTTCAGCAGCGCGTCCGTATCGGCGACGAGCGGCGCCGCCGCAAGCAGCGCGAAACCCGCCAGACCCCACCGGCCCGGAAACGACAGGACCACCAGCGCGGCGACGCAAAACCACGCCGTCCACGCCAAGTAGGCGAACCCCGTGGTGACCGCGGCATGTGTGAGAACAGGGTAGGCGAGCAGAAGCACGATCACGAGCGCACCCTTAGGAGCCCAGCGATGCATCGACGCAAACTCCCAATTGGCTGATTTTCAAACTTGCGCGGGCATTCCGATCGGCATTCTACCGCGCCGGCATGTTCATTCAAGTCCGCCTTCTTGCCCCGTAGCGGGCGCGAATCAGGCCATGCGACACGAAAACCGCGACGAACGGCAAATAGGCCGACAGCAGCCGGTTGCCGGCAAAGTGCCCCGAGACCAGCGCGGCGAGCGCCGTAACGCCAAGCAGGCCCAGCGAGGAGACGACGGCCGTCCGGCGGTCGATGGAATCGATGCCGACGAAACCCGACGCGCTGCCGGCCGTGAATGCCGCGCCGACGAGCAGCACCCACCAGAGCATCGCAGTGGCCTCCATCCGCGCATAGAGCTCGTTCAGCCACGGCCAATGCGTGGCGAGCGCGATGCTGCCGCTGATGAAATACAGCGTGAGCGCGAAAAAGATGCGATTCAACGCGAGCCGGGCGCTCAACCGCAGCGCCGTGGCGGCGACCGCCACCGCGGTAGCGGCGTAATACGGCCCACGCCATTCGGCCTGGGTCCTGGGGTCGGCCAACGCCACATAAACAAGGAACACCGCCAGCGGCAGCGCTTCGCTGGAGCCCAGCAGAAATCCGCGCCACCTAGGCTCGTGCTCCGGCAAGTCGCTCATCGATTATTATTGCATCTATGGATTCGATGGCGCGCGACTGGGTTCCCGATACCGCTTTCGGCAGGTGGTTTCTCAGCACCGACATGTGGCTTCAAAGGGTTCTGGCGCGCGCGATAGCGGATCTGAAGCAGCTGGCGGGCACGAATGCGCCCGATTCGTTCAACCGTCTGATGGATGTCGGCTGCGGGCAAGGGCGGGTGTTTTCTCTGCTGCAGAAAACATTCTCTCCCAGGCAAATCGTCGGCGTCGACATCGACCCCCACCTGCTGGAGCGTGCGGCACAGGCGGCCCGGCAGTGTGGCTGCCCGGTCGAATTGAAGCGCAGTTCGGTCACGCGGCTCGACCTGCCCGATGCGTACATCGACGTGATTTTCTGCCACCAGCTGATCCACCACGTCGCCAACCAGGAAGGCGCGTTGCGCGAACTGCATCGCGTGCTGGCGCCGGGGGGCATGCTGTTGCTGGCGGAATCCTGCGAAGCGTTCATCAAGACGTGGCTGGTGCGCTTGCTTTTCCGCCATCCACGCGGCGTGCAGAAGCCCGCCGAAGGCTATCTCGATCTGGTGCGCGCCGCGGGCTTCGTGTTCGCCGACGCGGACGTGCGCATCTGGACGCCGTGGTGGTCGCTGCCGGATTTGGGCTTCACGCGAAAGCTGGGGCTGGTGCGCAGGCCGCCGGTGGCCACCGAGTTGCTGGTGGTGGCGAGGAAGGCGCCCGGGTAAAGCCGCCTTCGGTCAGGCACGCCACTACTCCACGCGTCATGAAATCGCCGACCCCGGATTCGTCGCAGTTGCCGCCGCATCAAGTTCTTCCGCGTTACTATGCCGACCCGTCACGTCGGCGCGCGTTCGTGTCAAATCTGTTCGACGACACGGCGAAGCACTACGACTGGATCATCAAGGTCATGTCGTTCGGGTCCGGCAATCGGTATCGCAAGGAGGCGCTGTTGCGCGCCGGACTGCGCCCCGGCATGCACGTCATCGACGTCGCCAGCGGAACCGGCCCGGTGTCGCGGTCCGAAGTCGATATCGTGGGACCGCACGGATCGGTGGTCAGCGTCGACCGCAGCTACAACATGCTCGACGTCGCGCGCAAATCGGTCCCGACGCCCGGAATTCAAGCATCGGCGGAAGACCTGCCGTTCCCGGACAACCAGTTCGATTTTCTGAGCATGGGATACGCGCTGCGCCACGTCGATGATCTGAACGACACCTTCGCCGAATACCGCCGCGTGCTCAAACCCGGCGGATCCGTCTTGATCATGGAACTCACGCCTCCGAAATCCGCCATTGGACGACGCTTCGTAAAGTTCTACCTGAACTCGGTCGTGCCAACCATCGCGCGCATCGGCACGCGCTCCGACGACGCGCGCACCTTGATGAAATACTTCTGGGACACCATCGACTCCTGCGTCCCGCCCCAGTCCATCCTCGATGCGATGAAGCGCAGCGGCTTCGCTGACGTGAGCTGCCACTGCATTTCGGGTGTCTTCAGAGAGTACGTGGGCCGAAAGCCGTAACTTCTGTGTTGAAAAACGCCGCTCAATGCGGCGTTTTTCAGACTACTCAACCATCTCAACGGTTTCTTATACCGTAATATTTTGCAAGGGCTTCCGTCGCGTGTGTTACGACATGTCGTGCGACTGCCTTTTCGGCCACCTCCCGGAGGAGCGCTACGTATTTCTCATTTTTTGAACTGCCCAAGGCCTTTGCCTGCCACGCGACGGAATCGCTACGCTCCCGGTCGTCCAGATCGGTTCTTGCATAATTGCCACGCAACTTCTGCGCCAAAAGCTCCAGCAAAATATCGTCCTTGGAATCGAAATAGACTCTCTTTGCACCCACACGCTGCAATAGCAAATCATCGGATCGCAGCATATTCGCAACTCGATTCACGTTGTCGCTGAACTTCGGGTCGAAAGAGCTGCGATTCGAAATGATGGGATTCCACTTGTTGTAATCCGGAAGGTCCTGCAATGCGGCTTGCGCAAATCTGTTATAGCCGACGTCCCCGAGAAATTTCTTTATCGTCGGCTCGTATTTGGTTTGGCCCGAGAAACCCAGTGAGCGAATGTACCTGGCAACCCGGTTCCTTTCGTTCCTGTTGTCCCGGCTCGCGTCGGCATCCTCCAATAGGCGCCGTTCGACAATATCGAACAAACGCGTATCGGAAAGACCCATCCAGGAAAACGTATCGGCAGCGTCATTGTGAAGGTTCTTCTCCCCGCTGAATATCTGGATATAACGCTGCACATCGTCTTCAACCGAAGCGGCAGCGGCAAAACCGGAGAAAATCAGCGATGTAGCAAGTGCAAGGACAATCCGCATGTTATACCCCAAGTGTTTTCACGTACGTCAGTATGTCAGCTCCGCTGTCGGGCCCTAGCGCTGGATTTTCGCGCCGGGCTGCTCCGGGGACACCACGCCCATCGAAATGACGTATTTGAGCGCTTCGTCCACGCTCATTTCGAGCTCAATGACCTCGGCCCTGGGCATCATCAGAAAGAATCCGGAGGTCGGGTTCGGCGTCGTCGGAACGTAGACGCTCAGATATTCGCCGCGCAGGTGATTGGCGACATCGCCGCCCGGCCGTCCGGTCAGGAATGCGATCGTCCAGCTCCCCTGACGTGGATACTGCACGAGCAGTGCCTTGCTGAATGCCTGGCCGCCCGGCGCAAACAGCGTGTCGCTCACCTGTTTGACGCCGCTGTAGATGGTCTTCACGACCGGAATGCGGCCCAGCAAGTACTCCCAGAACAACAGCAGCCGCTGGCCGAGGATGTTGGAAGCGAGCACTCCGGTCGCGAACACGATCACCACGGTGAGCAGCGCACCGAGACCCGGAATCTGGTAGCCGAAGAGGACCTGCGGCTGATATTGCGGCGGCAGGAGCAGCAGCGACTGGTCCATCGTGCTCACGATCAGCTCCAGCACCCAGATCGTGATGGCGAGCGGGATCCAGATGAGCAATCCGGTGATGAGGTATTTTTTCATTGAGCGCCGCCGCCGAGGTCGTGAGGAGAGGGTGCGCCCTCTCCTGCCGGCGCTTCACGCTATGAGGACGGACCGGCGCCGGAGCTGATGGCTTCGGGTTTCGATTCGCTCTTGCCGTCGGACTTGGTGTCCGTTTTTCCGTCGGATTTCGCGTCGGGCTTCGCGTCGGTTTTCGTATCGGTTTTCGTGTCGCTCTTTTCCTTGCCGCCGCTCTTCGCCGCCGGCTTCGGATTCCTGAAATCCGTGGCGTACCAGCCGCTGCCCTTCAGCTGGAACCCCGCCGCCGTGATCATCTTGGACAAGGTGTGCTTCTCGCACTCGGGACAGACGGTCATCACCGGGTCGTTGATCTTCTGCAGGTATTCCTTCTGGAACCCGCAGGACGTGCAACGGTATTCGTAGATCGGCATGGCGCCTCCAAGGCGGGCAAATTATACCCCGAAGTAGTGGGGACGCCGCCGTAGGTTTCAAGCTCCTTCTCGCGCGCGCGGCCCGATGGCAGCGTCGGGCGATTCACGCGATGCCGAGGTTTCCGGACACTCCGACGAGGCGCGGCAGGTTGAGCTTGCGCGGTTTCACGATTTTCTTGTCGCGAAGATAACGGCTCAACACTTCCCACATCGGCTCGCCTGCGCTTTCGCCCGGGGCGCCTTCGGCGACCGGCGCCCAGCCCGCCACTTTGTAGAGCTTGTCCGCTTCGATCGGGCGCCCGCGCAGGCGCATGTCGCCGATACGCCTGCCGATTTTCGCGCCGGGCCTGCAGCTGTAGCTCATCCCGCCCACCCGCACCATGTCTCCGCCCTGCCGGTAGTACGGATCGGGGTGGAACAGGTTGTCGCACACGTCTTCGAGGATAGCCTTGATCGTGGTTCCGGTCATCCTCGTCACGACGGTGTCGGGATAAGTGATCGCGGTCTGGTCCATGACCTGCTCGAAAGTGATCGCTTCACCCGGCAGCAAGCTCGTGCCCCAGCGAAAGCCGGGCGACAGCGCGATCTCGGCGTCTTTCGCTTCCATCAGGGCATCGAGGATCAGCTGGTCGAAGGAGCCGTTGAAATTGCCGCGGCGGTAGAGACGCGTTTCGGTGACCGCGAGCTTCTCCGAGAGCTTGCCCGTGTACGGCGCGCGCTGCGTCGCGATCAGCCGCGCCATCTCGGGATCGGCGGGCAGGAGGTTCGCGAACACCGGCAGCAGCCGGTAACGATGCCCCGCGATCCGGCCACCCCGGAGCTCGAGATCGAGAACCGCGAGAAATTTTCCGTTCGAGCCTGCGTTCGTGACCAGCGTCTTGCCGCTTGCATGCGACACCACTACCGGAGCGGGCACCCCGTCGTGGGTGTGGCCCCCGAGGATGACGTCGATTCCTGCGACCCGCCGCGCGAGCTTGAGGTCGACGTCCATGCCGTTGTGCGAGAGCAGCGCCACGACCTGGGCGCCTTTGCCCCGCGCTTCGTCCACGGTGCCCTGCAGGCGCCGCTCCTCGATGCCGAACTTCCAGTCGGGGACGAAACGGCGCGGATGGGCGATCGGCGTGTACGGAAACGCCTGGCCGATCACGGCGACCGGAATGCCGCCCAGGCTGCGGATCGTGTACGCCTTGAACACCGCGTCGCCGAAATCGCCGGTCTCGACGTTCTGCGCGAGGAACTCGATCCTCCCCGCAAAATCCCTTTCCACGACTTCCTTGACGCGCGCGGCGCCGTAGGTGAACTCCCAATGCCCGGTCGTGATATCCACGCCGAGCAGCTTCTGCGCCTCGATCATGTCCTGCCCTCGCGTCCACAGCGAGGTCGCCGATCCCTGCCAGGTGTCGCCGCCGTCGAGCAGGAGGCTCGCGCCGCGCTCTGCGCGCAGCTTCTTGACGAGCGCGGCAAGATGGGCGAAGCCGCCCATTTTTCCGTACCTCTCCGCCGCTCGCGCAAAATCGAGGTGAGTAAAGGCGTGCGCTTCGCGGCTGCCCGGCCTGATTCCATAGCGTCTGAGAAAGGCTCCACCGACCAGATGCGGCGGAAGGTTGCTGCTCTCCCCGGCGCCGAGATTGACGCTCGGCTCGCGGAAGCATACCGGCAACAGCTGCGCGTGGCAGTCGGTGAAATGCAGCAGCGATACGTTGCCGAAGCGCGGCAGCTCGTAGGACGACGAGGCTTGTGCCGCGGAACGGCTGTCGAGCGCGAACCCGGCCGCGGCGGCGGCCGCCAGGGCGTGCAGGAATTCACGGCGAGAGAGGGACAATCCGCGCTTACTTGTTTACAGGCGAATCCGGGTCGAGCAGCAGCGCCACAAGGTGAGCGATCTGCTCCTCGGTCAGGATCCCGTTGTGTCCGAAGCGAGGCATGTTCGAGCAGGCGGAGAAGGCTTCCGAGTTGTAGATCTTGCCGTAGGCATAACGCTGGACCGCATCGCCCGTGCCGCGCTGCTTTCCGAATTGGTAGAGACTCGGTCCGATGGTCCCGAAGGAGAGTTCCCGGGGCGAGAGCCGATGGCAGGCGTAGCAGTTGCCCCCCGAGGGCCCCTTGGGATCGTCGTTGAACTGTTTGCCCACGCCGCTCTGCGCGATGCGCTCGCCTTCGCGCCAATCCCCCATCAGCTTTCCCGAAGCGGGATAGCGGATCGTTGCGAGCTGCGTCTTCTCCAGCTTTTCCGCGAGGTCCTTGGGCAGCCCGTTCGGGTACCTGCTGCACAACGCCTGCACCTCGTCCTGATTGAGGCGGTCGACGCCCGCTTGCCCCTGCGGCTTGAACGAGGCCTTAAGCATCCCGACGGCCGCGCGCTCGGCCTCCGCGTCCGAGATCGGGGTGGCGCAAGCGGAAAGCATCGCCGCGCAAAGCGCGGCGGGCGCGATGATATCGAAGTTCATGGCAGCTTCCCGCTAGCGCTTGATCGCCGGAGCATCGAACGTCCCGCCCTCGGCTCTTTTCGCCAGGAACATGGTGAGCGCGACCGACGCGTCCGAGGTGAACTGCATCTCGGGAAAGCGCTGCTGGCGGAAGCAGTCGTACAGGCGCCACTGCATCGAGCGCACCTCGCCTTGCGAGACGCGGTACGCGGGCCAGCTGCCGAAGGCGCGCTGCGCGTCCCCGGCATTGGTCAAATTCGGCAGGTCCTGCAGCCGGATGCGCTTGTTGTCCTCGCCGTGGCAGGTCGCGCAGGCAAAGTCGTGCGTCCCGGCGCGGTAAAAGAAGATTTTCTCGCCCGTCTGGTACGCCAGCCGCTCCTTGGGATGGGACTGGGGCGGCGCGATCTTCATGCCCCGCGACTCTGAGGCGATCCACGCGACGAGGTCCGCCATCATCGAAGGCTGGCCGGGACCGGAATACGGGCGGCGCTTCGCTTCTTCCGGAGTCAGTCCCTGGAGAGCGACCATGCAGGTCACCAGCCGCGATTCCAGGTCCTCGACCTTGTCGGAGTCGGCGAAGTAGCGCGGCAGCCGTACGTAGGCGCCCTTCACGACGCCCGCGCCAAGCCCCAGGTCGCATTGCTCGAGCGAGGTGTTCTTTGGGCCGCGCTTCGCCTTCCAGTGCTCAGCGCCGCGCGCTTCGAACAGCTCCGACGGATTGCCGTCCTGAAGGAGCTGGCGGTAGCGCTCGATTTCTTTCTGGGTGTCCTGCTGGGCAGCGACGAAGCACGGCAGAAGGGCCGCCAGCATCATTGCCGGCAAGCGGTCAATGCGCATGGTCTCCCTCCTCGCGGGTTTTTCGGCCAGCCCTTGTGCCGGCGCCGTCGTCACGAGCCGCCGGCGATGGTCGCTTCGTCGGTGCGCTTATCGCCTTTGTTGTCGATCCAGCTGATCGTCACTTTCTCGCCGGGCTTGCCCCCCTTGAAGCGGAAGTGCATGAACGGGTTTTTCGATATCGATGTCCCCCACTGCGCCGACAGCACCGTCTTGCCGCCGTGAGTGACGGTGACGTTGCGGATGAAGTGAGGCGGGACGAGATTGCCCTTCGCGTCCTTGCGCAGGCCGGTTTCCATCTCGTGGGCCATCAGCACTTTCACCTCCACCTTGTCGCCCGTCATGTTGGCGCGGATGCGCATGGGGTCTGCCATATCACCCCCCGCATCCGCCGATGGTGACCTTGATTTCCTTCACCGCGTGAAAATACTTGCCGTCCGCGGTCACGAGCGCATAGACATTCGATGTTTCGGCCATCTTGACGCGGGTGCTGACAAAAGGGTCGGTGCCGGCTGGAATCTCGAATTCCGCGGACAAAGTGTTCGGGTTCTTTTCGATCAGGATGGCGATGGCTTGCGTCCGGGGGAGCTTGCTCTCCACCGCGATCGGCACGACTGCGCCGTTTTCCGCGATATCCGGGGCGGTGATCTCGATGGCGCCGCTCGGGGTCGATCCGCTGCCGCCCAGCGCCTTGACCGTGTCGGCGACGCTCTTGGTGTCGAACGCCGCCTTGTTCCATTCCTGCGCGAGCCCCTCGCCGGGCTTGAGGATCCCGGCCACAGCCGCCAGCGCGAGCACACCGCCGCCGGTCTTCAGCACTTCGCGCCGCTTGGAGTCCACGAGACATTCCTTGGATATCCCGAGATCGGGATTGTCGGATTTTACCGTGGCTCCCAAGCAAATGCGACGGGCCGCGGACAGTTATTTTCCCGCGGCGTCCTGTGTTAGGGTGGCGCATGCGCCCCGCCTATGGATACCTCGTCATTTATTCGGGGCTGCTCGTCTTCGGCTTGATGTGCCTGATCTGGTCCGGAGCGGCGGCGCTCCTGGGTCACCTGCTGCCGAGAGCACTGGGGAGAGTGGTCGGCAGGTGGGTCACCAGCTACGGGTTTCGCTGCTATCTCTGGCTCCTCGCGCTGACCGGTGCCTTTCGCTTCGATCTGCGTGCGCTGGACGCCTTGCGCGACGCCGGACCGTTGATCATCGCCCCCAACCATCCCAGCCTCCTGGATGCGGTGATGGTCCTCTCGCGCCTGCCCGACGTGGCTTGCGTGATGAAGGCCGACCTGATCGACAATCCGATCTATGGAGCCTCGGCGCGCTTTTCCGACTACATACGCAACGACGGCTTCATGGGAGCGGCGACGCAGGCGATAGCGAACCTCAAGGGCGGCAGCCAGCTCCTGCTTTTCCCGGAAGGAACCCGCACGACGCGCCGGCCTATCAATCGTCTCAAGGGAGGAGCGGCCCTCGCCTCGAAGCGCTCGGGCGTTCCCATCCAGACGGTATTGATCGAAACTACGTCGCCTTTTCTGTCCAAGGGGTGGCCGCTTCATCGTATACCGCCGCTCCCGGTCCGTTACCGCCTTCGCCTGGGCAGGCGTTTCATGCCCCGGGACAATTTGAGGGAGACGATGGGGGACATGGAAGCCTATCTTGAATCCGAGCTCGGCCGCGGAAACGGCATGGATGCCGCCGGCGAGCCCCTGGCGCAGCCGCAGACCACCCGGCTCGACGAACGATGAGGACTGAATGAAGGAGGCTTCCCGGAGTCACCTTGTCCTGATTCCAAGCTACAACCCCGGCGAGCGAGTCTATGAGACGGTCCAGGCGGCACGGCGTGTCTGGAACCCGGTGTGGGTCGTGGTGGATGCGAGCACCGACGGTACGGCCGAAGGATTGCGCAGGATGGCCCAGGCCGATGCGGGTCTGAGGGTGATCGCATTGCCCAGGAATGGCGGCAAGGGCGCCGCCGTCCTGCACGGCATCGAGCTTGCCCAGGCCGCGGGTTTCACGCACGTTCTGACGATGGATTCGGACGGGCAGCACCCGCCCGAGCTGATCGGCGAGTTCATGGCGGCTTCCGCGGCCGAGCCTTCCTGCATGGTGCTGGGAGTTCCGGTGTTCGACGCGAGCGCGCCGAATCTGCGCGTGAAGGGGCGTCGCGTATCCAACTGGTGGGCCAACCTCGAAACGCTCTGGACGGGAATCGGTGATTCCTTGTTCGGCTTCAGGGTGTACCCGATCATGCCCCTGCGCGATGTGATGCGTAAGCAGCTCTGGATGCGGCGCTTCGACTTCGACCCGGAAGCGGTGGTCCGAATGTGCTGGTCGGGGGTGCGCCCGCTCAACAAGCCCGCGCCGGTGCGCTATTTCCACCCCGACGAGGGCGGCGTGTCGCATTTCAATTACTGGCGCGACAACGCGCTGCTGACCTGGATGCACGTCCGCCTGATCCTTGGCTTTCTGCTGCGGCTCCCGGTGCTCGCGATCCGGCGGCTGAGAACACCGTGATTCACGCGCGGGCGGAGAATTCAATGAGCCGCGCGGAATGCCAGCACGGTGTTGCTGCCCCCGAATGCGAAAGAGTTCGACAGCGCCGCTCGCAGGCTCGTGCGCAGAGGTCCTCCGGTGATGTGGCGTACACCGGTGCACTCGCGATCCACATCGTCGAGATACGCGGTGGGCGGCGCCTCCTGCGACGCCAGAGACAATACGGTGATGATGGCCTCGATCACTCCGGTTGCGCCGAGCATGTGCCCGTGCATCGATTTCGTGGCGCTGACGGCGACGGCCGCGGAACGCGATCCGAAAACGCCGCGAATCGCCGCGATTTCGATCGGGTCGCCTTCGCGCGTCGCGGTGCCGTGCGCATTGATGTAATCGATCTCGTCGGGCGCGAGGCCGCCATCGTGAATTGCCATGCGCATGGCGCGCATCTGTCCATCCACGTTGGGTCGGACGAGGTGATCATGGTCGGACGTGCTGCCACACCCTGCGAATTCGGCGTATATCCTGGCCCCGCGCCGAACCGCGTGGTCCCAGTCCTCGAGGATCATTGCGCCCGCCCCTTCGCCGAGCACCAGACCCTGCCGATCGGAGCTGAACGGGCGGCAGGCGCGCGCGGCGGATGCCTCGTCGCCCAGGGCAAGAATGCGCATCGCTTCCCAAGCGCGCACGACGCCATAGGACAGCGGCGCCTCGGAGCCACCGACGACCATCAGCGTTGCCTCGCCCGAGCGGATCTTCTGCAAGACTTCCCCGATGGCAACGGCCGATGAGGCGCACGCGACCGAATACGTCGCGGAGGAAGCCCCCAGGCCGAGCTGAATCGATATGTGGGAGGCGGCCGCGTTGCTCATTCCGAGCACGACCGAAAGCGGCGGTACGCGCTCGCGGCCGTTGCGCAACATCTCGATATAGCCCTTTTCGAACGTCAGCGTACCGCCCAGTGCCGTCCCCCAGGAGACGCCCCAGTCGTTGCGCGGCGCGTCCTTGGTCCGGGGAAGCCCGGCATCGCGCCATGCCGAAAGGGCTGCGGTAGTCCCGAGCTGGCTGTAGCGGTCCATGGTGTAGGAGAGCGATTGGCCAAGCTCCGCGTCGGCGTCGAAATTCGCGCAACGAACCGCCGGGACGGCGAGCGGCCTGGTCACGTCGTCCTCGCGAGTAAAGAGGCGTATCGCGGATTCGCCGCGCAGCATCCGACCGAAGAAGTCCGGAAGGTCCCCACCAAAAGGGTTGACGAGCCCCAGGCCGGTAACCGCGACGCGTCGCGCGCTTGCCATTCAGACGCCGTGTCCGGCTGTGACCTTATCCACGATCCCCAGCAGGTCGCCGACGGTCTTGGGTCGCGGAATGTCCTGCGGTATCTTGACGCCGAGCCTGTCCTCGAATTCGAACAGCAGCTCGAGGAGCATGAGCGAATCGACCTTGAGTTCCTCGAGCAAGGCCTCGGGCGTCACTCGAGCGGGATCGATGTTTTCGCGCTTGTGCAGAAATTCACTGAGGACAGTCAGGTTGTCTGGTTTCATGATCGCAAATGTCGCCCTCGCAGGCCGAGTTGGGGCGGGAGCGAACCTGCCCGGTGACTACGAATATCTTGTTTGTGTGTCAACTGTCGGACAGAACCCGCAAGGTGCCGAACGTTTCATTATAAGCTCTCCGACTTCGACTCGGCGGTCCGGTAGCGCCGTTCCATTGGCATGGCCTCGGGCGCCCACGCGGCGGGCACGTCCTGTGTTAGCGTGGCGCATGCCTTCGCCGACGCCCGCCCGCGCCGATTCCGAACTGCGCGACGTCAACCGGCGTTTCTACGACGCGCTGTGGACCGACGCGCGCCTGATCGAGCCCGAACGCTTCAACACTTGGCCGCTGGTCCAGTCCCTCCTCGCGCCTGCGCAGCGCCGGCTGGAGGTGGCGCCGGGATTGCGCCCGCGCCTGCCGATCGAGGATACGCAGTTCATCGATATCAGTGCACCGGCGCTGGCGAAACTGTGCGCGCGCGGCGGCTCCGCCACGCGCGGCTCCATCACGGCCCTGCCCTACGGCAATGCGGTTTTCGACCTGATCTGCGCCTTCGATGTGATCGAACATGTCGACGACGACGAGCGCGCCCTCGCGGAGCTCTCGCGTGTAGCCTCCCCCGGGGCGGCGCTGATCACCTCGGTGCCGCTGCACCCAGCGCAGTGGACGGGCTTCGACGATTTCGTCGGCCACCGCCGCCGCTACGAGCCGACGGAACTGATGGCCAAGCTCGCGCGACACGGCTTCGCGGTAGAGCGCAGCGCCGTGTTCGGGATGCAGCCGAAATCCTCACGTCTGATCGACCTCGGAATGTGGTTTTTGATCCACCGGCGCGCCCGGGCGATATGGTTGTACAACCGCGTGCTCATGCCGCTGGGCGCGCGCTTTCAGAAACCGCTGGCGCTGGCAGAGGGCCTGATCGAGACCGCCGACGCCGGGGAAGTCCTGCTCCTTTGCCGGCGTCGAAGCGGCTAGAACGGTATATCGTCTTCCATATCGTCGAACTTGCCCGCCGGTTTCTTGGCGTCCTTGCCCTCGCCCGCGGCGGCGGGCTCTTTCGCTTCCCGGGCACCTGCGTCGCCCGCCCCTTGCCGGCTGCCCAGCATCTGCATGCGGTCGGCGACGATTTCGGTGGTAGTGCGCTCCTTCCCTTCCTTGTCCTGCCACTTGCGCGTGCGCAGGGATCCCTCGATATAGACCTGCGAGCCCTTCTTGAGATACTCGCCGGCGATTTCCGCGAGCCGGCTGAAGAACACCACGCGGTGCCATTCGGTGCGTTCCTGCTTTTCACCGCTCGTCTTGTCTTTCCAGGTATCCGTGGTGGCGATCGAGATGTTGGTGATCGCTCCGCCCTCGGGGTTGTAGCGCGTCTCGGGATCGCGCCCCAAATTGCCTACCAATATGACTTTGTTGACCGATGCCATTTAACTTTCTCCTCCGATAATTTCCGTCACCGCCTGCTCGTCGAACGATTCAGGATACACCGTTAGTCGGGCAATGCCTTCTTCCGGCACGACCACCGCCTCGCGCACACCGCGCAGACGAACGAGCTTCTCGCGCAGCGCGACCGGATCGAGCCCCGCGCGCACCCGATATGCCCGTTCCACGGCCTCTCCCGGCATGCGCATTCGCGAGGCCACTCCCAGCCATAACGCAATCACCGTGAATCCGAATACAAAGACGGCGGGACCGCCGAAGTTTTTGGCCAGCCAGCCGCCTGCCGCGCCGCCGACGAACAGCCCCAGCGACTGGGTGGTGTTGTACACCCCGAGCGCGGTGCCGCGCGAGGCCGGCCGCGCCACCCGGGACACGAGAGACGGAAGGCTCGCCTCGAGGATATTGAAGGCGACGAAGAAGGCGAGCAGCAGCGCGATCGCCATGCCGAAATTCGTGTAGCACACGGCGAAGCCGAGCTCGACGGCAAGCAGCAGGACGATGGCCGCGAGGAAGAGGAATTTCATCCGGCCCCGGCGCTCGGCGTGGAGCAGCGGCGGCAGCATGAGTACGAAGGAGCCGAGCACGACGGGCAGATAGACCTTCCAGTGCTCGCTCACGGCGAGCCCACCGTACTGGACAAGGGCAACCGGGATCACGACGAAAATGGCTATTTGCACGACGTGAAGCGAAAAGATGCCGAAGTTGAGCCTCAGCTGCTCGGTGTTGCACAAGACCTCGGCCAATGCGCCGCGCTGGACGCGCCGCATCGGGTCGTCCGCGCTTCGAGGCTCCGGGGGCACGAGCACGAGCGTCACCCAGATCGCCACGAGCGACAACGCGCCGATGAGGTTGAAGATTCCGTCCATCCCGATAGTGCGATAGAGCGCGGGCGCAGCGGCGAGCGATACGGCGAAGGTCAATCCGATCGAGCCTCCGACCATGGCCATCGCCTTGGTGCGATGTTCCTCGCGCGTAATATCGGCAATGAACGCCGTGACCGGCGCCGAGATCGCCCCCGCTCCCTGGATCGCGCGCCCGAGAATGACCATATGGATATCGGAGGCCCATGCGGCGATAAAGCTCCCGAGCGCGAAGACCAGCAAACCGATGACGATCACGCGTTTTCTGCCGTAGCGGTCGGAGACCATGCCGGAGGGGATCTGCAGGATCCCCTGGGTCAGACCGTAGATGCCTAGCGCCACGCCGATGAGGGTCTGGCTGTCGCCTCCGGCGAGCTGCGGCGCGTGCACCGCGAACACGGGCAGGATCAAAAAGAGCCCGAGCATGCGCAAGGCGAACAGTGACGCGAGCGAAAGGCTCGCGCGCAGCTCCAAGGAGGACATCCGGCCCGCCTCAGCCGGGGACGTCATGGGAGTAGCGGGAACACTGCGAAATTTTGTATAGTAGCAGGTTAGCCTTTGCCCACCCGCTCAATGGACCAGATCCGCATCCGCGGCGCGCGCACGCACAACCTGAAGAACCTGAACGTCGATCTGCCGCGCAACCGGCTGATCGTGATCACCGGGCTTTCCGGCTCGGGGAAGTCTTCCCTCGCCTTCGACACCCTTTACGCGGAAGGACAGCGCCGCTATGTCGAGTCGCTCTCGGCATACGCGCGGCAGTTCCTGCAGCTGATGGAAAAGCCCGACGTCGATCTGATCGAGGGGCTGTCGCCCGCGATCTCGATCGAACAGAAGGCGGCGAGCCACAACCCGCGCTCCACCGTCGGCACCATCACCGAGATCCACGACTACCTGCGCCTGCTCTATGCGCGCGTGGGCACGCCCTACTGCCCGGAGCACAAGCTGCCCCTGCAAGCACAGTCGGTGTCGCAGATGGTCGACCACGCTCTTGCACTCCCCCAGGACACGAAGCTGATGATCCTCGCCCCCATCGTCGCAAGCCGCAAGGGCGAGCAGCACGACTTGGTGGCGGAGCTGCGCGCGCAGGGGTTCGCGCGCCTGCGCGTCGACGGCAAGGTCCATGAAATCGACTCGGTCCCCAGACTCTCCAAGAACATCAAGCACTCGGTGGACGTGGTCGTCGACCGCCTGAAAGTGCGCCCCGACGCGAAACAGCGTCTGGCGGAATCCTTCGAAACGGCGCTCAGGCACGCCAACGGCCGCGCCGTAGTGCTCGAGCTCGATTCGGGCCGCGAGCACCTCTTCTCGGCGCGCTACGCCTGCCCCGTTTGCGACTACTCGCTGCCCGAACTCGAACCGCGCCTTTTCTCCTTCAACAATCCCATGGGCGCCTGCCCGGAGTGCGACGGCCTGGGCACGATCAGCTTCTTCGATCCCAGGCGCGTGGTCGCGCACCCGGGCTTGAGCCTCGCCAGCGGCGCGATCAAGGGCTGGGACCGGCGCAACCAGTTCTATTTCCAGATGCTCACGAGCCTCGCCGCGCATTTCGGGTTCGACGTCGAGGCTCCGTTCGAAAAACTCCCCGAGCCGGTCCAGACGCTCGTGCTCTACGGCACGCAGGAGAAAATCCCGTTCTCCTACCTGAGCGAGCGCGGCCGCACGATCGTGAAAGAGCATGCCTTCGAGGGCATCCTGCCCAGCCTCGAGCGCCGCTACAAGGAAACCGATTCGCTGGTGGTGCGCGAGGAGCTCGCGAAATACCTGAACGCCAAGGCCTGCCCCGCCTGCGAGGGGACGCGGCTTCGTCCGGAAGCGCGCCACGTCAAGGTCGACGACCGCGCAATATACGAGGTGAGCGGGCTCCCCTTGAAGCAGGCGCTCGAATTTTTCCGTCAGCTCAAGCTCGAAGGCAGCAAGCAGGCCATCGCCGAGAAAATCGTCAACGAGATCGTTGCGCGTCTTTCCTTCCTCAACAACGTCGGTCTCGACTATCTGTCGCTCGACCGCGGCGCGGACACGCTGTCGGGCGGCGAGGCCCAGCGCATCCGGCTCGCCAGCCAGATCGGCTCGGGACTCACCGGCGTCATGTACGTGCTCGACGAGCCCTCGATCGGCCTGCACCAGCGCGACAACGCGCGCCTCCTCGCCACGCTCAAGCACCTGCGCGACCTCGGCAACACCGTCATCGTGGTCGAGCACGACGAAGAGGCGATCAACTCGGCCGATCACGTGCTCGACATGGGACCGGGGGCGGGCGAGCACGGCGGCCAGGTGGTCGCGGAGGGCCCGCCCGAGCAGATCCGCAGGAACCCCGCCTCCCTCACCGGTCAGTACCTCTCCGGCGCGCTCGAAATCGCCGTGCCCAAGAACCGCCGCCGTGTCGACAGGACGCGGGTCTTCAGGCTGCGCGGGGCGCGCGGGAACAATCTCAAGAATATCGACCTTGCGCTGCCGGTGGGCCTGTTCGTGTGCGTGAGCGGCGTCTCAGGCTCGGGCAAATCGACGCTCATCAACGACACGCTCTATCACGCCGTCGCGCGCGAGCTCTACGGCTCGGCACACGAGCCCGCCGCGCACGATTCGATCAAAGGGCTGGAGTTCTTCGACAAGGCGGTGAGCGTCGACCAGAGCCCGATCGGCCGCACCCCTCGCTCCAACCCGGCGACCTACACGGCGCTGTTCACGCCGATCCGCGAGCTTTTCGCGGGCGTGCCCATGGCGCGCGAGCGCGGTTACGGCCCGGGGCGTTTCTCGTTCAACGTGAAAGGCGGGCGCTGCGAGGCCTGCCAGGGCGACGGCGTCATCAAGGTCGAAATGCATTTTCTTCCGGATATCTACGTGCCCTGCGACACCTGCCACGGGAAGCGCTACAACCGCGAGACGCTCGAAGTGCAGTTCAAGGGAAAGAACGTCCACGACGTCCTGCAGATGACGGTGAAATCCGCGTACGAGTTCTTCAACGCGGTCCCCGCGGTGGAGCGCAAACTCCAGACCCTGCTCGAAGTGGGCCTCGGCTACATCCAGCTCGGCCAGCCCGCCACCACGCTCTCGGGCGGAGAGGCGCAGCGGGTGAAGCTCTCGCTCGAGCTCTCCAAGCGCGACACCGGACGCACGCTCTACATCCTGGACGAGCCGACCACCGGCCTGCATTTCAAGGACATCGATCTGCTGCTCTCGGTGCTGCACCGCCTGCGCGACGCGGGCAATACCGTGGTCGTCATCGAGCACAATCTGGATGTGATCAAGACCGCCGACTGGATCATCGACCTCGGCCCCGAGGGCGGCGAAGGCGGCGGGCGCATCCTCGCTCAGGGGACGCCCGAGGACGTGGCCGCCCTGGACGCGAGTTTCACCGGCCGCACCCTGCGCAACGTGCTGGGAAAAAGGGTGAGGCGCGCGGCGTAGCCTAGAGCTATGCCTTCTTCGCCCCCGACGGCTCGGGCGGCACCCGGCGTCCCGGCCGCGTCAGGACTTCCGGCCGCAGGATCTCGTCGAGCTGTTCCTTGGAGAGTAGGTTTTTTTCCAAAACCAGGTCGTATACGGTCCTGCCGGTGGCAAGCGCTTCCCGCGCCACCTCGGTCGCCGCCGAATAGCCGATATAGGGATTGAGCGCGGTCACCAGACCGATCGACTCCCGGACCGACTGCGCCATGCGCTCCCGGTTCGCGGTGATGCCGGTGACGCAGCGCTCGCGCAGGGTGTCGCAGCCGTTCCGAAGGTGCATCAGGCTCTTGAACAGGCTGTGGGCGATGACGGGCTCGAAGGCGTTCAGTTGCAGCTGGCCCGCTTCCGCGGCAAAGCTCACGGTCACGTCATTGCCGATGACCTCGAACGCGATCTGGTTCACGACCTCCGGGATGACCGGATTGACCTTGCCCGGCATGATGGACGATCCCGCCTGCACCGGCGGCAGGTTGATCTCGCCGAGTCCCGCGCGGGGACCCGAGGACAGCAGCCGCAGGTCGTTGCAGACCTTGGAAAGCTTCACCGCGATCCGTTTCAGCACGCCCGAGAGCTGCACGTAGGCGCCCGCGTCCTGCGTCGCTTCGACGAGATTCGGAGCGGTGACGAGCCGGATGCCCGTGATATCGGCGAGGCGCTGGCACACCAGCGCGGCATAGTCAGGGTGGGCGTTGATGCCGGTGCCGATGGCGGTCGCCCCCAGGTTGATCTCGGTGATGAGCAGCGCCGCCTCCCTCAAGCGCTCCTCGTCCTCCTGCAGCATCACCGCGTACGTGGACAATTCCTGGCCGAGCGTCATCGGCACGGCGTCCTGGAGCTGAGTTCGTCCCATCTTCAGGACGTCGGCGAACTCCTTTGCCTTGGCGTCGAAGGCGCGGCGCAGCTCCTGCATGGCCGCTCCGAGGCGGTCGATCGCGAAATGCAGCGCCACCTTGACCGCCGTCGGGTAGACGTCGTTGGTGCTCTGGCTCATGTTGACGTCTTCGACCGGGTGCAGATGTCGGTATTCGCCGCGCGCGTGGCCGAGCAGCTCGAGCGCGCGGTTGGCGATGACTTCGTTCGCGTTCATGTTGGTCGAAGTCCCTGCCCCGCCCTGGATGACGTCCACGACGAACTGGTCGAGGAGCTTGGCTTCGCGGATCTCCTCGCAGGCTCGCGCGATCGCATCGGCCTTGTCGTCTGGGAGCAGTCCGAGGGCGTTGTTCGCGAGCGCCGCCGCCTGCTTGACGCAGGCGAGCGCGCGCACGAGGTCCGGGTAGATGGAGATCGCCGTCCCCGTGATGCGAAAGTTCTCCAGCGCGCGCAGCGTGTGGATACCGTAGTAGGCGTCGGCAGGGACCGCCCGGTCGCCCAGGAGATCGTGCTCGATGCGCGTCGGCGCCTGGCTCATGTCGCGCTCCTTCTCAGGCAGAGACCGAATTCTAGTCCGCCCGGGGCGTTTTGCCGTTGCGCGGTCGACCCCTGCTCCCGTAGAATCGTGCAGCCTTCCCCACCCATCCAGCCGCCGACTCGAACGGCCACGAGGAGACCGACATGACCCGACCGATCACGCTGATTCTTGCCGCCCTGGCTCTGGCCATTGCAGTTCCCGCGGCTGCGCAGGAAGGCACCCTGAAAAAAATCAAGGACGGCGGCTCGATCACCATCGGCCACCGTGACGCCTCGATCCCGTTCTCCTACTACGACGACAAGCAGCAGCCGGTCGGCTACGCCGTCGAGCTGTGCCTGAGGATCGTCGACGCGGTGAAGAGCGAGCTCAAGATGCCCAAGCTCGACGTCAAATACCAGCTCGTCACCTCGGCGAACCGCGTTCCGCTGATGGCGAACGGCACGATCGACCTGGAGTGCGGCTCGACCACCAACAACCTCGCGCGCCAGGAACAGGTGTGGTTCACCATCACGCACTTCGTCACCGCCAACCGCTGGGTGGCGAAGAAGTCGGCGAACTTGAGGACGCTGCAGGACCTGAAAGGCAAGACCGTCGTCTCAACGGCCGGCACTACCAACATCAAGGGGATCACCGAGATCAACGCCGCGCAGAACCTCGGCCTCAGCATCATCTCGGCGAACGGCCATCCGGAGGCGTTCCAGATGGTCGAGACCGGCCGCGCGGCCGCTTTCGTGATGGACGACATCCTGCTCTACAGCCTCGCGGCGCAGTCGCGCAACCCGGGCGACTACGCCATCTCGACGGAAGCGACTTCGGTCGAGCCCTACGGCATCATGCTGCGCAAGGACGATGCGGCGTTCAAGAAGGTCGTCAACGCGGCCATGACCAACATCTACAAATCCGGGCAGATCAACGCGATCTACGAGAAATGGTTCCTGAAGCCGATTCCGCCGAAGGGCATCAACTTGAACATCCCGATGAGCGATCAATTCAAGCGGGTAGTCGCCAACCCGACCGATTCCGGAGACCCCGCCGCATACAAGTAGTCCGGTAGCTTTCACGCGGGTCTTCCGGGAGGAGCGTGAACTACAACTGGCACTGGAAGGTCCTGCTCGAGACTGAACCGGGCGGGACCGGCAGCTACCTTCACTACCTGCTCGTCGGCCTGGGCTGGACGCTCGCCACCGCGCTCGCCGCCTGGGTGATCGCGCTCGCAATCGGCGCGCTGGTCGGCACGCTGCGCACTACGCCCATGAAGTGGGTGGTGCGCGCGGGAAACCTGTACGTCGAGATCTTCCGCAACGTGCCGCTCATCGTGCAGATGTTCCTTTGGTTTTTTGTCTTTCCCGAATTTCTTCCGAAAGCGCTCGGCGACTGGATCAAGCAGATGCCGCCGCCCTGGGCCTCGTACATCCCGGCGGTGCTGTGCCTGGGCATCTTCACCTCTGTGCGCGTCGCCGAGCAGGTCCGCGCCGGAATCAATTCCCTGCCGCGCGGCCAGCGCATGGCCGGCATCGCGATGGGGCTGACTGAAACGCAGACCTACCGCACCGTCATCCTGCCGCAGGCCTTCCGCATCATCCTGCCGCCGCTCACCTCCGAGTTCATGAACGTCATCAAGAACTCGTCGGTCGCGCTGACCATCGGGCTCCTCGAGCTCACCGGACGCGCCCGGGCGATGCAGGAGTTCAGCTTCAGGGTGTTCGAAGCGTTCACCGCTGCGACGGTGATCTACCTGCTCACCAACCTGGTCGTCGTGCTCCTGATGCGGGCCCTCGAGAAGAAGGTGCGCGTTCCCGGCCTGATCGCTGTCGCCGGCGCTCCCCAAGCAGGCCACTGATGCAGGGCTTCGATTTCGACGTCATCCAGCGCTCCTGGGGCTACCTCTTCAGGGAGGGGATGAGCTTCACGCTCACGCTCACGGCGCTGGCGATGACCGGCGGCATCGTCTTCGGCACCCTGCTCGCGATGATGCGGCTCTCCAGCATGAAGCCCGTGTCGATGCTTGCGGGGGCCTACGTCAACCTGATGCGCTCGATCCCGCTGGTGCTGGTGATCTTCTGGTTCTTCTTCCTCGTGCCGTACATCGGCGCGTGGGTGATCGGCGCCAAGGAGCCGATCAAGGTCGGCGCGTTCTGGTCGGCGGCGATCACCTTCACCATGTTCGAGGCCGCGTACTACTGCGAGATCATGCGCGCGGGCATCCAGTCGATCCCGCGCGGCCAGGTGTGGTCGGGCTACGCGCTCGGCCTGGACTACTGGCAGACCATGGCCAGGATCGTCCTGCCGCAGGCGTTCCGCAACATGCTGCCGGTGCTCCTCACGCAGACCATCATCCTGTTCCAGGACACCTCGCTCGTGTACGTGATCTCCGCCACCGATTTCTTGGGCGCTGCCGCCAAGGTCGCGAACCGCGACTACCGCCTGGTCGAGATGTACAGCTTCGTGGCCGTGGTGTACTTCGTCGTCTCGTACGGCCTCTCGGCCCTGGTCAGGCGGCTCCAGGAACGCATCGCAATCATCAAGTAGGGTCCAATGATCTCGATCAAGAACGTCAGCAAGTGGTACGGCGCTTTCCAGGTCCTCACCGACTGCTCGACCGAGGTCAAGAAAGGCGAGGTCGTCGTGGTGTGCGGCCCCTCGGGCAGCGGCAAGTCGACGCTCATCAAGTGCGTCAACGGCCTGGAGCCGTTTCAAAAGGGCGAGATCATCGTCGACGGCATCTCGGTCGGAGACCCTAAGACCGATCTCCCGAAGTTGCGCTCGAGGATCGGCATGGTGTTCCAGAACTTCGAGCTGTTCCCGCACATGAGCGTGACCCGCAACCTGACGCTCGCGCAGGTGAAGGTGCTCGGGCGCAGCCCGGAGGAGGCAACGCAGAAGGGCCTCAAGCTGCTCGAACGCGTGGGCCTCGCCGCCCACAAGGACAAGTATCCCGGCCAGCTCTCCGGGGGCCAGCAGCAGCGCGTCGCGATCGCCCGCGCGCTCGCCATGGACCCGATCGCGATGCTGTTCGACGAGCCCACCTCGGCGCTCGACCCGGAGATGATCAACGAGGTGCTCGACGTCATGGTCGAGCTCGCCCGCGAAGGCATGACCATGATGGTGGTCACGCACGAGATGGGTTTTGCCCGAAAGGTCGCCCACCGCGTCGTCTTCATGGACCGCGGCGAGATCGTCGAGGACGCC
>VBCJ01000224.1 GCA_005884335.1 Betaproteobacteria bacterium
CTCTCCCCGCCCGCTCATGCCGGCCGCGTCAATTCAGCCGTATGGAACGGCTGAAGCGTGTCGATTGCCTCGACCGGCTGTGTCTTGATGTCCCATTTGAAAAGACGCAAGACTATTTTTTCCCGTGTAAAGTCCGCGACGGTAAAACCGTGCTGCTCGATAGGCTTGACCTGTTCCTCCATGTCGAGATGCGCCGACGGCATCGCGCCGGTGCCGCGCCGTCCCGACGGCCAGCCGAGAGGCCCGGGGCGCGAGCCGAGCGGCCCAGACAGCACGACATTGACGGGGTTGTCTTTCAGATCGAGCCTGCCGCTGCGCAGCATGCGTCCGATCGCGATCGCGTGCAGGTCACCGCTGATCACGAGGGGCGCCCGGCCTTTCACCGCCGCCATTGCCTCGATCAATCGGTCGTGCTGCTTGAGCCAACCCGGTTGCCAATAGGGCTTTGGCTCGTTCGTCGTGAGCTTGCCTTCGCGTCCGAGCACGTCCGGATACCATTCGCCCCATTTGCCGGCGGTCCAGCCGGGCGGGTTGGACGGCACGTGGACGACGTGAGCGACCTCGGTCGCCGCCGTGCGTGCCTTGAGCCACTTTTCCACGGCGGGATCGACGTAGACCGCACTCGGGCCCGCCATCGTCTGAGTGCGGCGGACGTCGTAGAGAAGAATCTCGGCCAAGCGCCCGAAGCGTAGCGTACCGAAGCTCTCCGACACGCCCCACGCGCGATCGCGCCCCGACGACCACGGCAGACCGAGCGGACGCGCTGAGTCCGGAAGGAACTCGGGATAGTAGATGCCCTGCGTGGCGCGGGCGAGCTGCAGCATGAAGTACGAGGGCGGAAAGGTGACGACCTCGTCGGTGGCCTCGTCGTTGTCGAAATAATCGTGATCGTCCTGGAGAAAGAAAACCGGCGTCGAGCGGAAGTCCGTCCCGTATACGGGGACGATCTGCGGCCCGGCAGCGCGCTTCAACACGGTTTCATTGTCGCTTCCGAGCACGATTGCCGAGCGATCGAATGTGCCGGCGGCTTTCACCGCTTCGGGTGCGGCTCCGAGGAGGCGCGATCCCACGGGCGCGAGGAGGTCCCAGTAGACGTGATCGCCGTTGGCAATCATCGCGTCCGGCTGAAAGCTGAGCCCACGCCTCAAGAGCCGGTTGCGCACCGCGGTCGGCAGGAACTTGTGGACCTCGTGACCGCCGCCGCAGGTGTAGATCAGGAGCCGAAACCGGTTGGGCCGCTCGTCGGGGCCCGGAAACGTCGCGAGCTCCCAAGGCTGGCACAACGCGCGGCCGTTGCTGCCAACGAGAGACAGCGGGTAGCGGCGTCCCGGTCCAAGATCGGTCGCGTAAAAATGCCAGTGTTCGCCGCGCGTATCTCCCATGCTGCCACGCACCGTCAGATCGCCGACGTGAAGACGCGGCTCGCCCTCGACGGGAGCGGTGAACGACACCTTGATCAGCATTCGGCTATCGCTGACCGTAGGCAGCAGATGACGAACGGAGCCGGAATCCCAAATTGCTCCGGGAGAGGACTGTGCCGTCTCCGACTGCGCGAAGAGGTCCGCAGGCACGGCAGCAGAAAGCGCCGCCGCAGCGGAGGCCCGAAGAAAATCACGACGGTTCGTGGAGCTCATCTTTCCCTCCTCCCTTCTGCGCGCGACCCGGCTATATAACCTTCTTTTTCCGCAGCTCCTCGATCTGGGTCTCGTTGTAGCCCAAGGAGGCAAGGACTTCGTCGGTGTGCTCGCCCAGCTCGGGCGGCGCCGTCGCGATCGTTGCCGGAGTGCGCGAGAGCCCGACCGCCTGGTTGACGATGCGGAATTCCCCGAGCTTCCTGCTCTTCACTTTCGCCGCCGCCCGGATGTGCTGCACCTGCGGGTCGTCGAACATCTCGCCGATCGAGTAAATCGGCCCGCACGGAACCTCGGCGGCCGTCAGGATCCCGATCCACTCGCCGGTCGAGCGCGAGGCGAGCGCCTTGTTGATTTCCGCGTTCAGCGCCACGCGGTTCTTCGAGCGGTCCGGCTCGCCCTTGAAATCGGGATTCTCGAGCATGTCCTCGCGGCCGATCGCCTGGCAGACGCGGCGCCACATCGCTTCGCCGGTCGCGGCGATGTTCATGTAGCCGTCCTGGGTCTTGTAGGCGGAGGTCGGCATGCTGGTCGGATGGTCGTTGCCCGCCTGCCCCGGAGGCACGCCCGTCATCAGGTATCGCGCCGCCTGAAAATCGAGCAGCGCGATCTGCGACATGAGGAGCGAAGACTGCACCCATTGTCCCGAGCCGGATTTTTCGCGCTCGAGCAGCGCCGTCATGATGCCGAGCGCCGCAAAGAGGCCCGCCGAGAGATCCGCGATCGCCGTTCCGGCGCGCACCGGCCCCTGGCCGGGCAGGCCCGTGATCGACATGAACCCGCCCATGCCTTGCGCGATCTGGTCGAAGCCCGGCCGGTCGCGGTACGGGCCGTCCTGGCCGAAGCCGGAGATGCTCGCGAGGACGATGCGCGGGTTGACCTTCGCGAGGGACTCGTAGTCGATGCCGAGGCGAAACTTCACGTCGGGACGATAGTTCTCGACGACGACGTCGGCGGTCTTCACGAGCTTCATGAAGATCGCCACGCCCTCCTTGTCCTTCAGGTTGAGGGTGATCGAGCGCTTGTTGCGGTGCAGGTTCTGGAAGTCCGGACCGTCGCGCGGGCCGCCCATGGGCGCTTCCATGCCGGGCGGCGATTCGATCTTGATCACGTCGGCGCCGAAGTCGGCGAGCTGCCTCACGCAGGTCGGCCCCGCGCGCACGCGCGAGAGATCGAGGACGCGAAAGCGCGCAAGCGCAGTGGAGGCGGGAACGTGGGGCATGGGCGAGCGGGATAGTCGTGGATGAGGTCCACCGTATAATAACCTGTCATCCGGGGGAGAAATGTCGGTCCGCGAGCACGACCTGGGGGAAATCCGCGATGCGGTGGCGAAGCTCTGCGCCACCTTCCCGATGGACTACTGGCGCGAGACGGACCGCGAGCGTCGCTATCCCACGGAGTTCGTGCGCGCGCTCACCGAGGCGGGCTGGCTCTCCTGCCTCATCCCCGAGGAGTACGGCGGCGCGGGCTTGAAGCTCGCCGCGGCCGCGGCGATTCTGGAGGAGATACAGCGAAGCGGCGCGAACGGCGCCGCCTGCCACGCGCAGATGTACACGATGGGGACGGTGCTGCGCCATTGCAGCGAGGCGCAGAAAAGAAAATACCTGCCGAAGATCGCGAAAGGCGAGCTGCGCCTGCAGGCCTTCGGCGTCACCGAGCCCTCGGCCGGCACCGACACCTCGTCGATCCGCACGGCCGCGGTCAAGAAAGGCGACCGCTACGTCGTGAACGGCCAGAAAGTCTGGACCTCGCGCGCCGAGCACTCCGACATCATGCTGCTCCTCGCGCGCACCACGCCGCGCGAAGAGGTGCAGAAGAAGACCGAAGGCCTGTCGGTGTTCATCGTCGAGATGAAAGCCGCGCTCGGGCGCGGGCTCACGATCCGCCCGATCCGCACCATGATCAACCACGCCACCACCGAGATTTTCATCGACAAGCTGGAAGTGCCCGCGGAAAACCTCGTCGGCGAGGAAGGCAAGGGCTTTCGCTACATCCTCGACGGCATGAACGCCGAGCGCATCCTGATCGGCGCCGAGTGCATCGGCGACGCGAGATGGTTCCTCGCAAGAGCGACCGCCTACGCCAACGAGCGCAACGTGTTCGGCCGGCCGATCGGCCAG
>VBCJ01000225.1 GCA_005884335.1 Betaproteobacteria bacterium
CGCGTCTCGTCGAGCCAGCCTTCCCCTGATTGCGCCATGAGAGATTCTAGTGCGCGGCGGCTACGGCGTGGCGTTCCCAGGCGCGCGTAGCCAGAATGTCGGCAATCTGCTCCATCGCGAAGTCAATTTCCTCGTCGCGATTGTAGAAGTGCGGCGAAAGGCGAATGCCCGCCTTGGGGCGGTAGTCCACCAGGACGTCGCGCGCCAGCAGTTCGCGCATCACTTCGGCGGCGTGCGGGCATTCGATGGAAACGGTGCCGCCACGTTCAGCCGGATCGGCCGGGGTATTCACGCGCCAGCCGCGGGCCTTCGCACCTGCGATCAAGCGCGCCGTCTGGCGGATGGACTTCTCGCGGACACGCGCCACGCCCACCTCGCGGATGATGTCGAGCCCGGGCTCGCAGGCGTAGAACGCAGGGATTTGCGTGGTGCCGCCCAGAAAGCGGAAGGAGTCGTCGCGGCGGTCCAGGGGGCCAACTTCGAAATCAAACGGCCGCTTGTGCGCGAACCATCCGGTGAAGCGCGGGGCGAGCTTCGGGCACAGGTCGGGGCGGACGTAGAGATACGCAACGCCCGGGCCGCCGCAGAGCCACTTCAGCATGCCGCCTACGGCAAAATCCGTCTGGAGCGCGGTAACGTCCACCGGCACCGTGCCGGTTGCCTGGAACACGTCGAGGACGACGTGCGCGCCAACGTGGTGCGCGCGCTCAATGATGGCGCGCGCGTCCAGGATGGTCGCGCTGCGGAACAGCACCATCGAAATGGGGACAAGCAGCGTGCGTTCGTCAATCGCGGCGAGCAGTTTCTCCGGCGGGATGTGGATACCGTCTGCGTTCCTGACAATTTCGATCCGCGCGCCGCGCGCCTGCTGCTCCTGGTAAAAATAGAGGATAGATGGGAACTCCAGGTCCACCAGCACCACTTTGTTGCGCGGGCCGGAGAAGTCGAAGCACGAAGTGATGACAGCCTGCGTGGTAGTGACGTTCTGGTGCAGCGAGACGCTGCCCGGCGGCGCGCCAATCAGCGCTGCCACTTTGTCGCCGACGGTAGTGGCGAGGTCCCACCAGCTTTCTTCCCACGCGCGGACGCCGCGGGTGGCCCATGACTCGGCGTATTCGCGCACCTTGTCGTACACGCCGCGCGGCATTGCGCCGAGCGAGTTGCTGATCATGTAAGTGGTGCGGCCGAGGATGGGAAACTCGTCGCGCCACTTCAGCAGTTCATCCATGAGGCTAGCGCTCATCTCCTGAAGATGCTCTTCGGCAATCGCACGTGCACACCGTGATTCGGCTTGTCGACCAGCTGTGTCACCGCGACATTGCCAGCCAGGCTCACGAGCTGATACGCCTGATGCCGGGTGAGATGTTTCTCGGCGACCAGGAAATCGATCATCTCCTGGATCGCCGCCTGCGTGGCGACCGTGAGATCCGGGTCCATTGCCATGCTGATGTAATCGGTCGATGTCTCCGCGCGCGGCCAGGTGAGTTTCATGTCCCTGCGCACGGTCAGGCGCAGACGGCCGCGGAGCGATGTTTCGATCGCGGTTTGATCCACTTCGCCGTCACCCTGCGCAGCGTGCCCATCGCCGATCTCGAACAGCGCCCCGCGCACGAATACCGGAATGTAGAGCGTACTGCCGGCCACGAGCTCGCGATTATCGAGATTGCCGGCGTGCTTGCCCGGAGGGTTGCTACTGACGCGGCCCGCCTGCGGCGGCGGTGCCACACCCATGCTGCCGAAGAACGGGCGTAGTGGAATCACGATGCCGGGCAGGAACTCGGCGGTCATCTTGCGGCGATCGAGCGCGATGATTTTCTGCGGCTGCGTGGTATCACAGTTGTCCGGAAGAAATCCGCGGCAGCCGTTGTAGCCATAGTCGATCGCCATATCGATCGACAGCACGTTCACTTCGAGCACGTCGCCAGGCTCCGCGCCTTCGATGTAGACGGGGCCGGTGAGAATATGTCCACCCGGGCCGCGCTGGTCGGCCGTCACCTGTTCGACCACAGTCTTGAGCGACGCCTGAATTTTCTCATCGGCAACGCCGGCGCGTTTCAACCCTTCGGGCGTATTCGTCAGCAACGTGTCGACGTCGATGATGTCACCTGATTCGATACGCAGCGCGGGGCGCGCCTCGGACCAGTAGTAGCCATACGCCACCGTGCTGGGCGTCACCTCGAGGCGGTGCGTCCTGGGTGCCGCCTGCACGTGATGCGTGGCTGCCACGGCGACCATCGTGATGAGAGAAACCGTGGCGACCCCCGCGGCCCGAACTCGTTCGCCTTGCATCGAGAGACCTCCCCGAACCGGAGCGAGTCTAGTGGTAAATTGCTGGGCAATCAATTACAGCCGCTGCGGCGAAGCAAGGCCTGTCTGAGGAAGCCAGAACCGGTCGAGCCGATACGACGGAAACTCTGAGAATTTTAGAAGATTTTAGAAGAAACCCCTCGGAAACCCGCATGGATAGAGGTAGTCCGGATTCTAGGCGAATTCAATCCTCGGCGGGGCCGACGACGACGGCGCGAATCGCGTCGAAGGAAAACCCCCGCGACTGGAGAAAGCGCATCTGCCTGGCCCGCTCCTCGCGGGTCCTAGGCGCGAGCCGGAATTTTCTGCGCCAGACCTCGCGCGCGCGTTCGACCTCGGTAGCGCGCGCGGCCCCTGACGCCTGATCGGCAAGCTCCTTATCGAGACCCTTCGCGCGCAACTCGTGCGCGATACGCGCTGCTCCGAATTTGCGCGAAAGGGAGTGGACGCGCGACTCCGCGTAGCGTTCGTCCGACAGGAGCTTGCGCCGCAGCAGATCCTCGAGCAGCGCCTCGAGATCGTCCTCGGGCGTGAGGTGCGCGGCGAGCTTGCGCCGGAGCTCGGCTAAGCTGTGCTCGCGCCGCGCGAGCAGCCGCAGGGCCCGCTCGCGCAGCGTCGGCTGCTTTTTCACACCTCGGCGGTGACGGGAGCCAATGCCTCCGGATTCTTGATGCCGAGCTTCTCGCGGATCTTCGCCTCGATCTCGGCGGCGAGCTCCGGGTTTTCCTTCAGGAAGTCGCGGGCGTTGTCCTTGCCCTGGCCGATGCGGTCCTTCTTGTACTGGTACCAGGCCCCGGACTTGTCGACCACGCCGCAACCGACGCCGAGCTCGAGGATCTCGCCCTCGAGGGACACCCCTTCGCCGTAGAGAATATCGAACAGCGCTTCGCGGAACGGCGGTGCGACCTTGTTCTTCACGACCTTCACGCGGGTCTCGGAGCCGATCACCTCGTCGCCGCGCTTGATGCTGCCGATGCGCCGGATGTCGAGGCGGCACGACGCGTAGAACTTGAGCGCGTTGCCGCCGGTGGTCGTCTCCGGATTGCCGAACATGACGCCGATCTTCATGCGGATCTGGTTGATGAAGATGACGA
>VBCJ01000135.1 GCA_005884335.1 Betaproteobacteria bacterium
GAGATCGAGAAGTGGTGGCCGATGGTGAAGGCCGCGGGCATCAAGGCGGAATGATGTCCTCCGTGAGCTCCAGGACCAGGACGGACGCCGCGCGGGACTTCGCGAAGCTCGCGTCGATGTTGGACGAAATCAGGGTCCACCTCGAAGGTCTCAGGCGCGCGCTCGCCGCGGAGATCCGGAACTACCCCACGCCGATTCCGCGGTGCGACGCGCAGTTCAATCACCTCTACGAGCAGCAGGCCGGGCTCGCCCGCGATCTGGATCGGATCCGCGCGCTCGCCGGGAAAAACCCGAAACGCGGCGAGACCATCGAATTCATCAGGCAGTTCGTCGCCTCGGCGCCTTATACGGACGATCCCGCGGAGCGGCAGCTCCGATCGCGACTCGAGGCGGAACTCTCCGCCGTCGGAAAATAGGGCGGCGAAGCATGCACGGCGAGACGTGAAAAAAATGCACAGCCGGGAGCTGGGCCTGGTCCTCGCGCAGCAGCTCCTCGGGGTGGAAGACCTGCACTACGGGCTCTGGGACGCTGACCTCGAGCTCAAGCTCGGCAACCTCGCCGTCGCCCAGCAGCGCTACAACGACATGCTGATCGCGAACCTGCCGAGGCCCGAGCGCGAGGTCCGTGTCCTCGACATCGGCTGCGGCACCGGGCAGCTGCTGCGGCAGATGCTCGACCGCGGCTATAGTGCGGACGGCGTGATCCCGTCCAAGCACCTTGGCGACGCAGTGCGCCGGAAACTGGCGGATCGTTCGGGCTATCGATCCCGGATTTTCGAGGGCCGCTTCGAGGATTTTCCGGTCGCAGAGTGCCGGCGCAGCTACAACGTGACCCTGTTCAGCGAGAGTTTTCAGTACATCTCTCCATCGGTTTCCCTGCCGATCCTCCAGGCGATCCTGAAGCCGGGAGGGCTGCTGCTCATTTCCGATTTCTTCAAGAGCGATGCGCCCGAGAGCGCGTCCCTCGATCCCGGCTTCGGCGGCGGCCATCCGCTGACGGAGTTCTACGCCTCGATGAAACGAACGCCGTTCGTCCTCCTCAAGGACGAGGACATCACGCGGCGGGTCAGTCCCAACATGGAGCTGGTGAACGATCTGCTGATGAAGAGGATCAAGCCGGCCACGCTCACGATCGGGCGCTACGTCGAAGGCCGCCATCCGCTGCTCGCGAGGCTCGCGCTCGGGCTGCTGCGCAAGAAGCTCGACAAGCTGAACCACAAATACTTCTCCGGCCACCGCAGCAGGGAAGTCTTCGAGCGCTACAAAACCTATCGCCTGCTGCTCTATCGCCTACCTTAGCGCCGCCCGAACATCCCGATTCCCTCCATGCGCAGCACGATCTCGCCCGCCTGGTTGAACACTTCCCAGCGGTGCAGCACCGAGCCGCGATCGGGCTTGCTCATGGAGGGTTTCGTCTCGAGAACAGTCATTCGCAGCCGCAGCGTATCGCCCGGGCGCACCGGCCTCGGCCAGCTCACTTCCTTCATTCCGGGCGAGCCCAGGCTGCTCGAATCGAGCAGATACGAATCGCACATCATGCGCGTGGTGAGGCTCGCCGTCTGCCAGCCGCTCGCGATCAGTCCGCCGTAGATCGAGCGCTTCGCGGCCTCTTCGTCGAGGTGGATGGGCTGCGGATCGTAGCGCCGGGCGAACTCGAGGATGTCGTCGCGCGTGAGAGTGGGGCCGGGCTGCTCGATCACCAAGCCGACATGAAAATCTTCGAAACAATATTTCGGTTTCCCGGCGTTCACGAAATTTCAGGCTGGGTGCGCTCGTACTCGAGGATCGCCTGCCTGATCGGCCCGGGCCAGGGGGCCGATTTCCTCGTTTTCAGATCGGCGTTGACGTAGATGAGCTCGCCGCTCGTGATGTGCTCGGCGCCGCGCCAGATGCCGAACACGAGCTGCATCGAGGAGCGGCCGATGCGGCCGACGCGGCAGCCGATATCGATCAGCTCGTCGTAGGTGGCCGATCCGTGGTATTCGGCGCTCGCCTTCACCGCATAGATGTCCGTGCCGAACTTCTCGACGATACCGTCCGGGTAGCGAAACCCGATCGCGCGCCAGTATTCGGCGACCGCAACGTCGAAGTAGAGAAAGTAATGCCCGTTGAATACCACGTGCTGCCGGTCGACTTCCGCCCAGCGCACCCGCAAGCTGTGGACGAAGGTGAAATCCTCGCGCTTCATTCGGAGCCGATCCGCTGATGGATTAGACTTCGAGCATACCAGAGCCCCGATGGACGAGATCGTATTGCGATCGATGCTGAAATGGCCGGACGTGCCGGCGGTGTACGGCTGGCTCTCGCTCGACCGGCGCGGAAGCTGGATGATCAAGACCGTCGCGGGACGCTTCGAGCGCATCGCCCATTCCGCGGTCAGGGAGTTCATCGGCAGGAATTACGCGCCGGATTCCGAAGGCCGCTGGTATTTCCAGAACGGCCCGCAACGGGTGTTCGTCGCCCTCGATTACACGCCGTGGGTATACAGTCTGGCCGACACGGGGCAGGGGCTTCTCGCGCATACGGGGGCCGTGCCGCGCGCGCTCGAAGCGGTGTTTCTCGACGACGCGGGCGCGCTGCTTCTCAAGACGGAGATCGGCATCGGAGTGCTGCTCGACCGAGATCTTTCGGCCTTTCTCGAGCGCCTTACCGACGTCCGCGGCCGGGCGCTCGAGCGGCTCCTGGAAGAGGTCGCGCAGGGCGCGGAAGCGCAAGCGATGCTGCAGGGCAAGAACGTGCCGATCGCTCCGATTCGCTCCGCGGCCGTTCCTGGCCGCTTCGGGTTCGTCGCACGGCCCGCGCCTCGGGCGGGCGAACCGGAGTGCTGAGCGACGCCGGATGTAACGAGGTGTAAAAGGTGTAAAAGGTCGACGCGGGTCGAGCGCCGGCGTTACACTTCTTCGGAGCCGGGTTCTCCGTGAATAGGAGGCTCCAATGAAACGACCGATTGCGATCCTGCTGGGAGTGGCGCTGCTGGTGAGCTCAGAAGCCGTCCTCGCGCGCGGCGGGAGGGGCGGCGGAGGTCATGCCGGCGGCGGAGGACACCACGGTGGCGGGACTTCCATGGGCGGCCACGGTGGACACGGGGGAGGAATGGCAGCCATCGGCTTTCACGCCGGACACCCCGTTGGACGTTCCTTCGTGGGCGTTCGCCCCGGGCCGGTGTTTGTCGGCCGTCCTCCCTTCTTCCATCGCCACCGCGTATTCGTCGGCGGCACGGTCATAATCGGTGCGCCGTTCTTTTATCCCTATCCCTACTATCCTCCGGTGTACGCTCCGCCGCCGGCCTATATCGAGCAGGGCGGGGGCGTGTATTACTACTGCCCCGATTACAACGATTACTACCCCAACGTTTCCACCTGTCCCTCGCAGTGGGTGCCGGTCTCTGCGACCGCGAACGAATACCCGCAGTGATCCCTTCGACGGCTAGTCCGTAGTCAGCACGACCTTTCCCTGAACTTTGCGGTTCATCATGTCTTTGAGCGCGTCGGCGGCGCGATCGAGCGGATAGCTTGCGCTCACCAGCGGCTTGATCTTCTTGGCGCGCAGCCACGCCGTCAGCTCCCTCAGGTTCGCCGCGTTCAGGGCGAACTCCCGCTTGGCGAACTCGCCCCAGAAAACACCCACGATGGAGCAGCCCTTGAGCAGCGTCAGGTTGAGCGCGATCTTCGGGATCTCACCCGAGGCGAAGCCGACCACGAGGTAGCGTCCGTTCCAAGCCATCGCGCGCACGGCAGGCTCGGAATACTTTCCGCCGACCGGATCCAAGGCGACGTCGACGGCAGCGCCCAGATTCTTGAGGGCTTCGCGCAGGTCCTCGCGCTCGTAGTTGATCGTGACTTCGGCGCCGAAGCGCTTGCAGGTCTCGAGCTTCTCGTCGGAGGAGGCGCAGGCGATCACGCGCGCACCGAAGAGCTTGCCGAGTTCCACCGCCGCAAGGCCGACGCCGCCCGCCGCGCCGAGGACGAGCAGCGTCTCGCCCGCCTTGATCCCCGCGCGGTCCTTGAGCGCGTGGTAGGCCGTCGCGTAGACCAGGCCGAACGAGGCCGCGACCGTGAAATCGAGGCCGGCCGGAACCGGCGTGACGAGCGCTTCGTCGACCACGACTTCCTCCGCATAGCCGCCCCAGCGGATGTGCGCCATCACCCGGTCCCCGGGCATGAAACCGTGCACCCCTTCGCCGACCTGCCTGACCACGCCGGCAATCTCGCTCCCCGGCGAGAAGGGCAGGTCGGGTTTGAACTGGTACTTGTTCTGGATGAGAAGGACGTCGGGAAAATTCACCCCGCTCGCCTTTACCGACACCAAAAGCTGTCCTTTGCCCGGCTTCGGCGAAGGGATGTCCTCGACCACGAGCGCGTCGGGCGGGCCCCACGTCTTGCACAGAACCGCTTTCACGCGGGTCCTCTTGCGATCATGCCGGCATCATAGCCGCCTTGTTGCCTCGGCTACAATTGTGGGGCTACCATGCAGCGTACCCCGGGGAGGTTTCCATGACCGAAGACACTGTCAAGCGCGAGCCCAGGTACGTCGGATTCTGGAAACGCCTGGCCGCTTCGATCATCGATATCATCATCCTGGTTGCGATCATCGCGCCGATCGAAATCGCAATTTTCGGACGCGGCTATCTGGTACTCGCCATGCAGGGAAAAACGCTGGCGGTCGACATCTGGGTCCAGCTGATCCTGCCGCTTGTCGCGGCGATCCTGCTATGGCGCTATCGCAGCGCCACGCCCGGGCTGATGCTGATGTCGGCGAGGATCGTCGATGCCGCTACGTTGGCGCCGGCGTCGATGCGCAAGCTGGTCATACGGGCGGTCGTGCTCCTGGTGATGTGGATAGTGATCATTCCGCTGGTGGGAGTACTCTGGATCGCCTTCGACAAGCGCAAGCAGGGGTGGCACGACAAACTTGCCGGGACCGTGGTGATCCAGGACGAGGACGACTGAATCCGCGTTCGCTCACGACCGGAACGCACGCAAGAAAAGGGGAAGACATGAGTTGGGGATTCTGGATTGTCGTCGGCATCGTCGCCGCGGCCGTGGTGTGGCTGATCTCGATCTACAACGCGCTGGTTGCGCGGCGCAACCGCTTCAAGAACGCCTTTGCGCAGATCGACGTCCAGCTGAAGCGCCGCTACGACCTGATCCCGAATCTCGTGGAAACGGCGAAGGGCTACATCAAGCACGAGCGCGGGACGCTCGAAGCGGTGATCGCGGCGAGGAACGGCGCGCAGAGCGCCAACCAGCGCGCTGCCGCCGATCCGGCCGACGCCGAGGCGATGAAGCACATGGCGGCGGCCGAGGCGGGACTGTCCGGCGCGCTCGGCAGGTTGTTTGCGCTTTTCGAGGCCTACCCCGACCTCAAGGCCAACCAGACGATGATGCAGCTCTCCGAGGAGCTCACCAGCACCGAGAACAAGATTTCGTTCGCCCGCCAGGCCTACAACGACGCGGTCATGAGCTACAACACCGGGATCGAGAGCTTCCCCGACAACTTCGTCGCCGGCTTCGGCGGCTTCAAGGAGGCGACCCTGCTCGAGTCCACCGAGTCTCCCGAGGAGCGCAAGCCCGTCAAGGTGTCGTTCAGCTAGTGCTGCGGCCGCGCCGGCGGCGCAATGGATTTCTTCGAGCAGCAGCACCGGGCCCGGCGCCGCACGTGGCTGATGCTCCTGCTGTTCTTGCTTGCGGTCGCCGCCATCGTCGCCGCGTTCGACCTGGTGTGCGCCATCGTCTACATTGGGTTGTTCGACGTGCAAATCCTGTATTCGAGCAGCTTGCTGCAGCAGGTTCCCCGCTCCGTTTACGTGTGGTCCACCCTCGCCACGCTGCTCGTCATCGGCTGGGGAACCGCCTCCCGGCTGTACAGACTCTCCGGCGGCGGCGTCGCGGTCGCGGACCTGATCGGCGCGCGCCACGTGAAGCGCGACACCGGCGAGCCGGCGGAGCGCCGCCTGCTCAACGTCGTCGAGGAGATGGCGCTCGCGTCGGGCATCACCGTGCCGCTCGTGTTCGTGATGGATGACCAGCATGCGATCAACGCCTTCGCCGCCGGCTACTCCCCCAACGAGGCGACGGTCATCGTGACTCGGGGGGCGTTGGAGCAGCTCAACCGGGACGAGCTGCAGGGGGTCGTGGCGCACGAGTTCAGCCACATTCTGAACGGCGACATGCGTCTCAATATCCACCTCGTCGGGGTGATCGCCGGCATCGTGATGATCGGGTCGATCGGAGGCTTCCTGATGACGGGGATCCGCGACGGCGACGACCTGCGTCGCGCGGGAACGGACATCCGCGTGTTCTTCCTCGGGCTCCTGCTGTGGCTGATCGGTTCGATAGGCGTGCTGGCAGGCCGGCTGATCAAGGCGGTGATCTCTCGCGAGCGCGAGTTCCTCGCCGATGCGTCCGCGGTGCAGTTCACCCGCAACCCGGAGGGCATCGGGGGAGCGTTGTTCAAGATCGGCCGGCGCGGCAGCACCATCGCGCAGCGCCACGCCGAGGAGCTTTCCCATATGTGCATCGGCGCCCCCGTCAACGACTTTTTCGAGTTTGCCGTGTTTCACGACCATCCCCCGCTCGACGAGCGCATCGAACGACTGCTCGGCTCCGGCGCCGGGCGGCTGCTGCGCGAGCGCATGGAGCGCGCCGAGGCGGCGACCCTGTCGGCGCAGGGAAGCCCGGTGGTGAGCGAGTTAGTGAGTCCGCTCTATGCGCCGCGCAAGGCGGCGCCTGCCGCCTCCGGGCCCCGGAGCGCAGCGGGAATCGCGGGCTCGATGGTCGAAAGCATCGGCAATCCGTCCTCCGCCCACCTCGATCATGCGCGCGGGATGCTCGAAGCGATTCCCGCGGAGATCCGCGCAGCCGTCGGGCACGAGGAAGGCGCGCAAGCGGCGCTCTTCGCGCTCCTCTTGGGTGAGGGCGAGTTGCGCAAGGCGCAGCTCGCCTTGATCGGGGAGCGCTCGGGCGCGGAGGTCCCCGCGCAAAGCGCGCGCTTTGCCGACGCGCTGAAACCGCTCGGCGCGCGCGCGCGCTTGCCCGTGCTCGCGCTCGTGATTCCGACCCTGAAGCGGCTGCCCGGACCCGAGCGCGACGCGCTGCTCGAGAAGATCAAAGCCGTGATCGAGGTCGACCGCAAGATCACGCTCGGCGAATTCGTGCTGCTCACGCTGTGCAGGAGCCAAATCCAGAGGGAGGAGAAGCGCTCCCCGGCCGTGAAGTACCGCAGCGTCGACGCGGTCGCCACCGAGGCAGCCATCGTGCTCTCGCTGCTCGCTCACGCCGGCGGAGGCGGGATGGCCGCGTTCGACAAGGGAATGGCCGCCCTCGGAGTAGCGGGCGGAGTGCTGCGCTCGCCCTCCGAGCTGAACATCGGAGCGGTGGAGAGCGCCCTCAACGAGCTGAACCTGCTCGCACCGCTGAAGAAGCCGCTCTTCATCAAGGCCTGCGTCGCGACGGCGATGGCCGATGATAGACTCACGCTAGCGGAAGGGGAGTTGCTGCGCGCGATCTGCGCGGCCCTCGACTCGCCTGTGCCGCCGATTCTAGAAACCATGGAGGCCGTCGCGTGATCGAGCCACTGAACGGAAAAATCGCGTGGGTTACGGGCGGCGGCAGCGGCATCGGGCAAGCGTCCGCCGTCGAGCTCGCAAGAGGCGGCGCGACGGTGGTCGTGTCGGGGAGGCGCGCCGATGCGCTCTCCGAAACCGCAGCGCTGATCAAGCAGGCCGGCGGCAAAGGGGAAGCCGAGGCCGTCGACACCGCCGACAAACAGGCGGTCGAGCGCGCTGGGGCAGCGATCCTCGCGCGGCACGGCCGCATCGACATCCTCGTCAACTGCGCGGGCACCAACGTCCCGAAACGCTTCTTCAAGAATCTCGCGGCGGCCGATTGGGACCGCGTCGTCGGCGTCAACCTGAACGGCGCGCTTTACTGCACGCTGGCGGTGCTGCCTTCGATGCGCTCGCGGCGCGACGGCCTGGTGATCCACGTCGTGTCCTATTTCGCCCGCTATCAGAGTTATCTCGGCGGCGCAGCCTACAACGCGAGCAAGCAGGCGCTGTGCGCGCTGGTTCACCAGATCAACATCGAGGAAGGCATGCACGGGATCCGCGGCTGCGCCATCCATCCGGGCGAGACGGTGACGCCGCTGCAAAAGGCGCGGCCCAAACCGCCTTCGCCCGAGGACCAGGCGAAGATGCTCAAGATGGAAGATCTGGGACGTGTGGTGCGCTTCATCGCCGAATCGCCCGCGCACGTGTGCGTGAACGAGATCGTCGTCACCCCGACCTGGAACCGGCTGATTTTGGGCGGCGGCGAGATGCTGCTCGCGCCGAAGATCGAGTAGGGGCGGAGCTTGCGCGCCGCTACCCGTTCGGTTCCAGCAGTGCGGTCAGCGCGTCCAGCGGCAGCGGTCTGCTGAAGAGATAGCCCTGCATCTCGTCGCACCGGAGACGGCGCAAGGCCTCCGCCTGATCTTCAGAATCCACGCCTTCGGCAACGACCTTCAGCCTCAAGGAATGGGCGAGCGAAACGATGGTCGACACCAGCGTCATCGTGTCGGGGTCATCCACCATGGCGATGATGAACGATCGGTCTATTTTGAGCGACTGCACCGGGAGCTTCGCAAGATAGCCGAGCGAAGAATAACCCGTGCCAAAATCGTCGATCGCGATGTTTACGCCGAGCCCGCGTACTGAAGCCAGCTTCCCGATATTGGCCTGGATGTCTTCCATCACCAGGCTCTCCGTGATCTCCAGATCGATGCCCGGGGGTGCGACGCCATCGCTGATCGCCAGTTTCAAAACATCGACAAAATCGTGCTGCCGCAGCTGGATCGGCGACACATTCACCGCTATCCGGGGTGCCTTGAGGCCCTGCCCCGCCCAGTCTCGGTGATCGAGCGATGCGCGCCTCAGCGCCCACGCGCCGACTTGCAGAATCAGTCCCGTTTCTTCCAGCAGCGGAATGAAGTGCAGCGGTGGCACCAGTCCGAGTTCGGGACTGCGCCAGCGGATCAGCGCCTCGGCACTGACCATGCGCCGGGTGTCGACATCCACCTTCGGCTGGTAATACAGCACGAATTCGTCCTCTTCCAGCGCCCGCCGCAGCTTGTTCTCGAGCGAAAGCTTCTCGGCGATCCGCTCGGTCATCTGCTTCGTGTAGAAGAGATATCGGTCGCCTGAGGACGATTTCTTGAGCGCGGCTTCGGCGTTCCGGTACAAGGTATCCGCGTCCTCGCCGTCGCTCGGGAACAAGGCAACGCCTGCGCGCGTGGAAATTCTGAATTCGGTGCCGACCACCACGTAAGGATCTTCGTTGATGCGGCGGTGCGATTGCTCAAGCCCCAGGATCAAGCCGTCTTCGTGCTCTGCGTGGGGGACGACTACCGCGAAGTGGTCTGCACCCACGCGAGCCACTCGGCTCGGATCCCTGTACAACTCCAGCAACCTTCCGGCGACCTGCTTGAGGAGCGCATCGCCTACCTGCAGGCCGAACGTATCGTTGATGGTTTTGAACCGCTCGATGTTGACGATCACGAGCGCAAGCTGTCGCCGCCCGCTACCCGTCGCGCTCAGGTGCTGTCCCAACCGCTCAAGGAACAGCGTGCGGTTGGCGAGACCCGTGAGGGAATCGTAGTAAGCTAGGTATCGGACCTTTTCTTCGCTTTCGATGTGCTCGAGCGCGAAGGAGATATTGCCCGCGAGGTCAACCAGCAACTTCATTTCTTCGCTGTCGAAGAACCCGAGCTCACCGGCGTACAGGCTAAGAACGCCGACCGCCTCGCTGCCGACGATCAAGGGAATGACGGCCAGCGAATTGATGCCGCGCTCATCCATCTCCGTCCTCATCAGCCTTTGCGGGTCGTTCCGGACGTCGTTCGAGATCATGGGCTTCATCTCTCGCACAGCGCGCCCGGCGAGGCCGAGACCGGCCGGCTGGTTTTCGACTACCGCCAGGGGAGCAGTTTCGAAGAAACCGCGCACGTCGCCCGCGAAAGCAACCGGCTTGACGATGCCGGCCTCCTTGTCGACGAGGCCGATCCACGCCATGCGGAACCCTCCATGCTCGATGGCGATGCGACTCGCCTCGCGGAAAAGCCCGTTTCGGTCGCCTGCGCGGACGATGACTGAATTGATTCCGCTCAGAACGGCGTGGACGCGGTTGAGGCGTTTGATTTTTTCTTCGAATTCCTTGCGCGCCGTGATGTTGCGAATAAAGCCGGTAAACATCGGCTTCGATGTCGCTCCAATCGCCGTAATGGCCAGCTCGATCGGAAACTCGGTGCCGTCGGCGCGAACCGCTTCGAGCTCGAGCCGCTTGCCGAGGATGGGGCCTTCGCCCGTAGCGAGGTAGTGGGCGAAGCCTCGACGATGTGCGTCCCTCAAACGAGGCGGAACAATCAATTCCACCATGGCCTTGCCGAGCGCTTGCTCGCGCCTCAATCCGAACGTGGCTTCCGCAGCCGGGTTGAATTCGACGATTTTTCCTTCATGGTCGATGGTGATGAGGCAGTCCAGCGACGACTCGAGTATTGCGCCCTTGAGACTCTCGCTCTCGCGCAGCTGCGCGTCGGTACGCCGCTGCTCGCGCCGCGCCAAGGCGTCGGCGAGCGCGCGCTCCACGGCCGAGGGCAGACGCACGAGATTCGACTTCAGGACGTAGTCGGTGGCGCCGCTCTTGACCGCGTCGATGGCGGATTCCTCGCCGATCGTTCCCGAAACGAAGATGAACGGCGTGTCCGGGCGTATCTCGCGCGACAGCGCGAGCGCTGCCATCCCGTTGAAGCCTGGCAGCGAGAAGTCGGACAGGATCACGTCTGGGGCGAACTCTCGCAGCGCATCGACGAAGGACTTCTCGCTATCCACGATCCGGTGAGTCGCGCGCAAACCGGCCCGCGCCAGCTCCATCAGCACGAGCTCGGCGTCGGTCGCCATGTCTTCCGCCACCAGGATTCTCAGTTGCTCTGTCATCTGCCGCTTGGTTGGTTGCCCCTTTGCCATTGCGCTGCGTCCACTCGTCGAACACCGGCCCGGCTTGCTCCTGCTCTTTCCTCCAGCTCGCCCCTCTTTGGAAGACTAAACGACGAGGGTATTCAATGCTGTCGGGCCAACTCAACAATCGGTGTCGGATTTTTCCTGACGCGCGTCTAGGACTCGCTATTCGAGCGAAGTGATACCGTTCTGAATTGCGAACTTGACCAGAGCCGGTAGATCGTGGATGCCGAGCTTCTGCTTGATGCGACTCCGGTACGTGTCCACGGTTTTAGGCGAGAGAGCCAGTATGTCGGCGACTTGTGCGCTCGAGCTGCCCTCAACCACCAGCTGGAGAATGTTCCGCTCCCGGCTGGTCAAGCTCTCGAGAGGGGTCGGGGCGCGGTGCTCGCTGATGTAATCGCCGATGAGTGTGGCGGTAATCTTGGGGCTCAAGTAGCGCTTGCCTTCGCGGACGGTTCGAACCGCGTTGACGAGTTCCAATCCCGAAGCTTCCCTGGAAAGGTATCCTCTCGCACCGGCCCGCAGGGCGCGGAAAATGAATTCCGGCGACGCCGTCGTGGCCAGAATCACGATTGCCGTCGACCGGGAAAGACCTCCGATTTTGAGGCTCGCCTCGATGCCATTCAGGCCGACCAAGCCGACGTCGAGGATTGCAACATCCGGTCTCAGTTTTTGAATCCTCTTTACGGCCTCGTGTCCGTTCGTTGCCTTGCCGATGACCCTGATGTCTTGCTGGAGTTCCAGCATCACCTGCAGACTGTCCAACAGGATGACGCGGCTATTCGCAAGAAACACTCTGATCGCCATTCTGTTCTTGCCCACCTCGGCAGTTCTTCCCTACGTGGCGCTGGCTCGATATCCTTGCTGAAATTCGATTGTTCGTCTGTAGGGAATCCTTGAGAAGTCAGTTTAGGAACCCCCCTTTTTGAATAGAGGCGCCGGCGCTCAGGGTGAACTCTAACCGTGGAAACCTTCGGATGCTGTCGCGTACAGCCGACATATTGCGTCAGATTTTCCCTGACAGCGCCTGTGACGCGGCTATTCGAGAGGACTGACGCCCTGCTGGATCGCGAATCGGATGAGACTCGCGAAGTCGCGAATGCGGAGTTTCTCCATCATTCGGGCGCGGTAAGTTTCCACGGTTTTCGGTGAGAGGGAAAGCGTTCCCGCGATTTTGGCGATGGAGTGTCCTTCGGCAAGCATTTGCAGGACTTGCCGCTCGCGGGAGCTGAGACGCTGAAGGGGTTCGTCCGAGGCGGCTTTGTGGACGACGTGGTCGATCAGCCTTTCGGTGAGCTGTCCGCCGAGATGCTGCCTGCCCTCGTGCGCCTTCCGGATCGCATCGACCACTTCCTTGGCGACCGATTTCTTCGCGATGTAACCTGAGGCGCCGGCCTGCAGCGCACGGTACACGTGAACCGGATCCGAGTACGCCGAGAGCATGATGACGCGGGTCTGAGGGCGCCGCTCGCGGATGATCCGCGTCGCCTCGGTGCCGTTCAGAACGGGCATGCCAATGTCCATGAGGACCACGTCCGGACTGCTCTCCATTACCCGACGCACGGCCTCGCGGCCATCCCCGGCCAGGGCGATGACTTTCATGTCGGTTTGCGCTTCGATCAGATTGCGCAAACCTTCGGCGACGACGCCGTGATCGTCGGCGATGAGAACCCTGATCGTCATGTCAGGAAACCCGCACAGTAAGCTGCGTCCCGCCACTGGGCAGCGCCCGAACCTCGAAACGCCCGCCTACTGCCTGCGCACGTTCCCGCATCGTCACCATGCCGAGTCCGGGCTTCGGCTTGTCGGAGGCATCTTCCACGCCGTCGAAGCCGATTCCATCGTCCTGCACGGACATCACGTACTCGCCACTCGCATGATCGAGCGCAATTTCGACGTGGTGAGCGCGGGCGTGCTTCGCGACGTTGTTGAGCGCCTCCTGGGCGACGCGAAAGAGCGAGATTTCGACTTGAGGTGCCGGTCGCAGTGCCGGCTCGCCGGCGCGCACCGCGACCCCGATCCCCGTGCGCTTGGAGAAGTTTCTCGCGTACCAGTCCAGCGCCGCCGCGAGCCCGTGGTCGTCGAGCATCGGCGGCCGCAGCTCGGACATGACGTTCTCGATCGTATCCATCGTCGACTCGAGAAGCGCCGCCGAATCAGCGACTCGTGCAAGAACTTCGGCGTTTCCCTGTGAAGCGAGCGCTGGCTGGAGGATATCGATGTTGATTTTCAGGGCGGTCAGGCTCTGGCCAACACGGTCGTGCAGCTCGCGCGCGAGCTCCTTTCGTTCGGACTCCTGCAGCTCGACCAACCGCCGCGACAGCGCCTGGAGCTGGACACCGGAGTCCCGTAACGCATTTTCAGCCCGCTTGCGCTCGGTGACGTCGACGTTCGTTCCGTAGACGCGAAGGGGACGCCCGGCTGCATCCCGGACCACGGTAGCCCGCCCGAACAGCACGTGGACGGTGCCATCGGGCCACACCACGCGGTACTCGATGTCGCGCGGCCCCCCCTCGGCGAGCAGCTGGGCATGCCGCGCGCTCACGTACTCTCGATCGTCCAGGTGAACGACCTCGGCGAAATCCTCGAAGCGCGCGCCCTTGCTGTGATCGTCGCCGAAGAATAGGCGCAGGTTCCCCTCGGTGTTAGCGATTTCGCCGGTGACCAGGTTGTGCTCCCAGCTGCCGGTGCGGCCCAAGACCTGGGTTTCGCTCAGGAGCTGCTCGTTCTTCTGCAGCGCCATCTCGACCCGTTTGCGCTCGGTGATGTCCTCGGCAACGCCGGCGACTCGGTAAACCTTCCCGGATGCATCTTTCACCGGAAATCCGCGGTCACGGATCCACCGTACAGACCCGTCCGGTCTCACGATGCGATATTCCACCTCAAATCCCTGTTGCCGCTGCCCCTCAAGGATGCCGACCACGCGCTCGCGATCCTCGCTGTGTATCGCGTCCATGAATGATTGCGGTCGTTGACGTACGCTTTCCTCGCTCTCGCGCAGCGCATCCTCGGCCCGCTTTCGGTCCTCGATATCGGTACTCGTTCCGTACCACTTGACAATGTTCCCCTGCTCATCGCGCAGGGGCACGGTTCGGACGAGGAACCAGCGATATTCCCCGTCAGCGCGGCGCAAACGCATTTCATACGCGCTCGGTTTCCCGGCTGCCATGTCGACGAGCCACTTTTCCATGACGCCCGGAAGATC
>VBCJ01000226.1 GCA_005884335.1 Betaproteobacteria bacterium
GCGAATAAAATAGTGAAAAATAATCAGATTGCCGGCGGTGCTCAGATCCAGCTCGCTAACGGCAGGGGTGGCGTCGCCCTCGCTCCAATGCGGTTAAGACATTCATATGGCTAGCGATTCATCGATTTTTTCATCGGTGAAAATATCAGCTCCCGGCGCAATGGGGTCAGGTCGCCGGCTCTCAAAACACCGGAAAAAGGGAATAAAAAATGAATTTCCGCAAATGCCGCCTCCAGCAATATCAATGAGTTAGCATTTCGGACTCTGCCGGAATTTCCGGCCGCCCACCTCAAGGCGTGACTTCACATGCTGATATTTCCCAAATCTCACGGCTTGGCCGACAATTGCAAGAGGCAAGCTAGTTTAACCTCAGTCCCGTGGATCGATCGAAGACATGGATGTCCTCAGGCCTGGCCGAAAGAAATTTCACATCGCCGGGTGCGAGACTGGGACGCTCGAGCGCCATGAGCGTGATGCGTTCTGCGGCCGCATCGAGCGTCACTTGCGTGCTCATGCCAAGGGGCTCGACCACTACCACCCTGCCGGGAAGGCCTTCGCCCGAGAAACGCAGATGCTCCGGCCTTATCCCGATCACAATCTCCCGGCCTTCCTTCACCACAGCGCCGGTGGGAAGGACAAGCGCCGATCCATCGCCGAGGCGCGCCGATTTCCCCTGGCTGACGGCATCGAAGAAATTCATCGTCGGCGAGCCGATGAAGCCGGCGACGAAGATATTGGCCGGCCGGTCATAGAGCTCGAGCGGCGGTCCGACCTGCTGGATGATGCCGTCATGCATCACGACGATGCGGTTAGCCATGGTCATGGCCTCGATCTGATCATGGGTGACATAGATCGACGTAGTCTTGAGCGACTGATGCAGCGCCTTGATCTCGGTGCGCATGGCCACGCGCAGCTTGGCATCGAGGTTGGAAAGCGGCTCGTCGAACAGGAACACCTTGGGATCGCGCACGATGGCGCGGCCCATCGCCACGCGCTGACGCTGCCCGCCCGAAAGCTCGCGCGGATAGCGGTCGAGATAAGGTTCCAGATTGAGGATCCTCGCCGCTTGGGAAACCCTTTCCTCGATGACCCTGTTGCTCTCCTTGCGCAAACGGAGCGAGAAGCCCATGTTCTCCCGCACCGTCATGTGCGGATAGAGCGCGTAGCTCTGGAACACCATCGCGACGTTGCGGTCTTTGGAGTCGACGTCGTTGACGACCCGGCCGTCGATCGCGATCGTCCCGCCGCCGATCTCCTCGAGGCCTGCGAGCATCCTGAGGAGCGTCGACTTGCCGCAGCCCGAGGGACCGACCAGCACCATGAACTCGCCGTCGGCGATGTCCAGAGAAATTCCGTGGACGACCTTCGTCGCTCCGAAGGATTTTTCGATCTGACTGAAAGATACCAAAGCCATCAGCTCTTCACTGCTCCGCTGGTCAGTCCGCCGACCATATACCTTCGAAAAGCATAGTAGATCGCGGCCGGCGGCAGCGCGTAGATGAGCGCGGTCGCCATGAGGATTTCCCAGGGCGAGTCGTCCGAGGCGAGGAAGTGGCCCAGGCCGACCGCAAGCGGGATGGTGTTCTCGTGCGACAGCAGCAGGAACGCGTACAGGTACTCGTTCCAGGCGAGCAGCACGGCGTAGGTGCCGATCGCGACGAGCGACGGCGTCATCAGCGGCAGGTAGACGAGGCGGAAAAGCTGCAGCGGCGTGGCGCCGTCGATGCGCGCCGCCTCGTCGAGCTCCCACGGCAGCTTGTCGGAGGCTTGCTTCAGCACCCAGATCGCGTAGGGCGAGGCGAGCGTGACCATCGCGAGCACGAGCGACCAGCGGCTGTTCAGCAGGCCGTAGGCGCCCATCGCCTTGTACATCGGCACTGCCAGGAACGCCGCCGGGATGAAATAGGTGAAGAGCGCTGCGTTCATCACGGTGCGCCCGCCGCGTACCTTGAGGCGGCTGATGGCGAAGGCGGCGCAGGTCGCCACCGCGAGCGTGATTGCGCCCACGGCGAGCGCGATCCACAGCGAGTTCCAGATCTGGTTCCAGAAGTGGTGCAGGTAGAAGTTCTCCTGGCGGAACACCGTGCTGAAATTGCGCAGCGTCGGCTTGTCGGGCCACAGCGCGCCGGAGAACGCCGAGTCCTTCGACGAGATCGAGAACAGGAAGATGTGGTAGATCGGGATCAGCGTCCAGAGCAGGATCGGGATCGCGACCAGCCACAGCTTCGCTTCGCTAAGAAGTTTTCTGCTGGTCATCTATGGAAAGCCGTTTCATCATGAAGTAGACCATCGGCAGCACGAAAGGCAGCGCCACCACGATGGTCGCCATCGCCTGGTCCACCTGGTCGAGGCGGATATAGCGGATCCCCAGCGTGGCGAGCACGTGCGTCTGGTCCGCCGGCTGCCCGCCGGTCAGGAGGTAGACGCTGTTGAAATCGCCGAGCGTCCAGATCATGCTCAGCAGGGTCGAAGTCAAATACAGAGTCCGGATCGACGGCCACGTCACGTACTTGAACTTCTGCCAGCCGCTCGCTCCGTCGACGCTCGCCGCCTCGTAGAGCTCCTTCGGGATTGCGAGGCGGCCGGCCATCAGGATCAGGGTCCAGAAGGGCAGCGCCTTCCAGATGTGCACCAGCATCGCCATCGCCATCGCGAGCTGCGGATTGGTGAGCCAGTTGGGCCCGTCCAGCGCCGTGAGCCGGAAGATGAGCGAGTTCACCAGCCCCCATTCCGGGTTGAGCATGAAGCGGATGGAGAAGATGGTCGGGATGGCCGGCACCGCCCAGGGAATGATGAAGATCACGGAGAGCCAGCGGATCCACCTCTTCTCGTGAATGAAGAAGCCCGACAGATACAGGGCCAGCAGAAACTTCAGATTTACCGCAATCAACAAAAACAAAGTCGTATTGACCACGGTGCGGAAGAACACCGGGTCCTCGAACAGGCGCAGGTAGGTCGCAGGATTGCGCGCGAGCCACAGGCCGTACGTGACCGGGTAGAGCACGAACACGCCGAACACGAGCAGATACGGGGCGATGAGGATGAGCCCCCATGTCTGCCACGTGGTGAGACCCTTCCGGGGAGGCTCTACCGGGCTCGCCGGCTGCACCCCCGGAAGGACAATCGAGGACACGTAAACCCTAGCCGGCGACTTGCTTGATCCTCGCGATCATCTCGTCGACCGCCTTCTCCGCCGGCCACTTGTCGTTGGCGATGCGGTTGATCGCTTTGGCCCAGACGTTCTCGTTGTTGAGGATCGTGAACTTGTAGTTCTTGGTGAACTCGAACGGCACCGTGCCGGCCGAGAACTGGTTGTGCACGATCTTGCGGTGCGGGTCGTTGGTCCAGAAGTCGCGCGCCGCGCCCGTCTTGGTCACCGGGTACCAGCGGCCGAGCGCGCCCTCGACGTACGGGATCAGGTTCTCGTCCTGCATCATGAACTGGACGAACTCCTTGCCGCGCTTCTTGTTCTTGGCGTTCTCGAAGATCACGCCGACCTTGACCGCCGAGCGGTACACCATCGGCTTGCCGTCGGGCTTGGCCGGGAAGCCGGAGGTGGCGATCAGCTCGCTGTAGTTCTTCTTCGCCTCGGCGCGCTGCTCCGGCGTGAGCTTGTCGTTGTTCGAGTCGTCGAGCCACTTCGCGGCGATCGAGATGGTCGCGTTGTGCGTCATCATGATCTGCTTGTTGTGGAAAGCGACGTTGTTGTCCGGGTCCTTCCAGTTCACGGCCGAAGGCGGCGTGCAGCCCTTCTCGATGGTGGAGGCGTAGTCGCTGACCGCGGCGACCAGGCCCTTGCGCACCTCGGGCTTGTCGACGGTCAGCTTGCCGTCGTCGTCCACCACCTTGACGTTGTACGCGTCCATGTAGGTGAGGAACGAGTAGAACGAGTCCGAGGAATCGACGCCCATCGGCGAGCCGATCGAGTAGATGCGCTTGCCGCTCTTCTTGCGGTAGCCGGCCTGCGCCTTGTCGCACCAGAAGTCCCAGTAGGCTTTCCAGGTCCTCGGGATGTCGGTCTCCCTGTAGCCCGCTTCCGCGAGCATGTCCTTCCAGTACTGGATGTGCATGGTCTGGCGCTTCATCGGGAAGGCGTAGTAGGCGCGCTTCTTCGTCTTCTCGTTCAGCAGGTAGACCGTCTCGAGCGTCACCGGCAGGAAATTCGCCTTCATCGGCACGAGGATGTCCGAGAGGTCCTCGAGGCGCCCCTCGGCGGCCCACTTGCCGGCGACCTGGAAGTCGAACACGTCGCCGTACGCCACGTCGGGCGGCGTGCCCGAGTCGAGCGCCGCCACCGCCTTCGGCACCGACTCCTGAGGCGAGTAGCGCGACAGCTCGACCTTGACGCCGGTCTTCTTCTGGAACTTGTCGACCATGTCGTCGAGCGCCTTGTCCTCCTGCGGATAGAACCCCTTGGTCCAGTACACCACCAGCGTTTCCTGCGACAGCGCCGGCAGCGAGAACGCGGCGAAAAGCAGTGCTGCAGCGAATTTCTTGTAAGTCATGGGTAGCCCTCCTCGTCGTATGGTACTGGACAATTTCAATTCCCGGTCCGATGGATTGAAATGCCGGCGCATCTGGAATTCACTGCTTCCCCATCCTCGGCGCCTTCTGCAGCAGATCGGCGAGATGTTCTTTCCACAGTGCCGCGTTGCCGGTGGTGCCGTGCCCGCGCGTGTCGCCGCTCGCCGGGATGAGCACGGTGCGCCCGTTCTTCACGCGCTTGATCTCGCGCTCGGGGATTCCGAGCTCCGGCGGGTTGCGCTCGTCGTCGGCGGCGTTGATCGCGACGAGCGCCGCGCGGATGCGTTCCAGAAACGGCGACGGGTTGTAGTCGTCCGAGGATTCCCATTGATACAGGACATCGTTGGCGTCGCCGCGGAAGGGCTGCGCGAGGCGCTGCGCGACGATCGCGTCGGCCTTCTCGCGCGTGGACGCCTGCTTGTAGTACGCCTGCGATCCGCCCGAGGTGGCGATTCCGAACTGAACCAGGATCCTCTGCATGCCGCGCGGCTGCGCGCCGTAGTCGCCCCCGTTCCACTCCGGGTCGTTGCGGATGGCGTCGGCGAGCATCCTGCGCAGCATCCAGTTGCGGCCCGACATCTCGGTCGGCTGGCAGGCCATCGGCACGAGCGCGTCCATGAATTCGGGGTATTTAACACCCCAGATCCAGGTCTGCATTCCGCCCATCGAGTTGCCGAGCACGAGGCGCAGGTGCTTGACACCCAAGCCCTCGGTCACGAGGCGATGCTGCGCGAGCACCATGTCCTCGTAGTTGTACTTGGGAAAACGCGCTCGCAGGCCGTCGGAAGGACGGGTCGATTTTCCCGTGCCGAGGGCGTCGGGCAGGATGACGAAGTAGCGGCTCGCGTCGAGCGGCTGCCCCGGCCCGAAGAGCTCGCCCGCGAAGTCCTTCGTGAGCAGCGTGGCGCCGGATCCGGCGGTTCCGTGCAGGACGAGCACCGGCTCGCCCGAAGGCGCGCCGACGGTGGTGTAATGCAGGCGCACTTCGGGCATCGCCTCGCCCGAGTGGAAGCGAAAGTCCCGCGCCACCCAGTCGGCTTCCTTCGGGGCGGGGTAGTCCGCTGCCTGGACCGGCAAGGCGACCAGAGCGAGTGCCGCAAGCGGGAAGGCCCTGATGAATGGTGTGACGAGTTCCTTCATATCGATCCTCCAACTGTGCCAGATACCCAGACTCCGGAACTCTCCGCGATCTCAGCCAGAATTTCCTCGTCCGATCTTCCCGAGCTCTTGAGGACGTGGAAGCTGTGATCCGCGCCTTCCAGCCAGTGCATCGTCCAGCGGCCGGTCAGACGATCGACCACGCCTTGCATCAGATCGCGCCGGCAAAGCGCGTCGCGGGTGCCGTTC
>VBCJ01000227.1 GCA_005884335.1 Betaproteobacteria bacterium
TGCACATCATGAACACGCTTGCCCGCAAGCCGGCGAAGACCGTGATGGTCATCCACGAGGAGTCGCTGTTCGGCACCGGTACGGCCAACCTTCTCGCGAGCCAGCTTCCCGGAATGGGCTACCAGGTGCTGGAGGTGGTCAAGCACGCCAACCCGACGCGCGATTTCAGCAACATCGTGCTGCGCATGAAGGCGCTGAACCCCGACATCGTCATTCCGGCCAATTACTACAACGAATACGTGCTGCTCGTGCGCACGATGAAGCAGCAGAACGTCCGGCCGATGGCCATCTACTCCGTGCTGGGCGGCGCGGCCTCGTCGTTCAAGTTCGTGAAGGAATTGCCGGACGTCGCAAACGGCGTGATCGACTGCAATCACTGGTACGACCCGAAGGACAAGCGGGCGATCGCGCTGCGGCGCAAAGTCGAAAAGATCAACCAGTTCTTCACCTACGAGGTGTACCTCAACTACCAGTCGGTCTACCTGCTTGCCGACGCCATCGAGCGTGCCGGGTCGGCGAAGCGCGAGGCGATCATCGACGCGCTCGCGTCCTCCAGCTGGAACAAGCATTTCATGCCCTACGGGCCCACGCGCTTCGTCAACGGCCAGAATCAGGGCGCGCAGCCGCTGGTGCTTCAAGTCCTCAAAGGCGACATCCGGGTCGTGCTCCCCAACAGCTACGCCGAATCCGAGCCGGTGTTCCCCTGGAAGGCCTGAAGCTTCTCGGCCCCGATCCCGCTCCTTCTTCGGAGCGGGAGCATTCAGGCCGGTCACCGCCGTGCTCGAGCTGTCGATCCTCTTTCCCTCGATACTCAACGGTCTGACGACCGGGGCGGTGTATGCGCTGATCGCGCTCGGATTGACGCTGATCTACGGCGTGCTGCACATCATCAACTTCGCCCATGGGGCGCTGCTGATGATCGCGCTCTACGGCGTGTTCTTTCTCAACGCGAAGCTGGGCCTGGATCCCTACGCGGCGCTCCCCGTCATGGTCCCGGGCATGTTCGCGCTGGGCTACGCCCTGCAGCGCTTCGTCATCGGCCGCGCGAGCCACGGAAAGGACGAGAACATCCTTCTCGCCACGCTCGGGCTCACCCTCGTCCTGGAGAACTTCGCGCTCTACGCGTGGCGCTCGGACACGCGCACGATCGAAACGCCTTACACGTTCTCGACCGTCGATGTCGCCGGCGCGATGATCTCGACGCCGAAAGTCGTCGCGTTCTTCGGCGCGCTGGCCGCCACGGCGATCCTGCTCGCGTTCATCGCGCGCAGCGACCTCGGGCGCGCGATCCGGGCGGTGGCCAGGGAACGCCAGGGCGCGAAACTGGTCGGCATCGACGTCGAACACGTGTTCGCGATGAGCTTCGGCATCGGGCTGGCGTGCCTCGGAGCCGCCGCGTGCTTTCTGCTGCCCGCCTACTACGTCAATCCGCAGGTCGGCAACGGCTTCGTGCTGATCGCCTTCACCATCGTCGTGCTGGGTGGCATGGGCAGCTTCGCCGGCGCGTTGCTCGGCGGCTTCATCATCGGCGTGGTCGAATCCGTCGGTGGGTTGTGGCTGGGAGAAAGCCTCGGCCAGATTGGCATCTTCGTCATTTTCATCGCCATCCTCCTGTTCCGGCCGCAGGGGATTTTCGGCGCGCGGACATAGTTTGAAGACGCTCTACGCGATTCTCGTGCTTTGCGGCGCCGTGGCGCTCCTACCCGCGTTCGTCTCGTCGGGCGTCGTCCTCAATCTGGTCATCATGACGCTCTATGCCACGCTGCTCGGCCAGGCCTGGAATATCCTCGCCGGCTTCGGCGGGCAGTATTCTTTCGGTCACGCAGCGTTTTTCGGCACCGGCGCTTACGCGAGCGCCGCCCTTCAGGTCCATTTCGGGGTGAATGCCTGGCTGTGCCTGCCCTTTGCGATCGTCTGCGGCGCCGCGGTGGGCGCCCTCGTCGGCGCGCTCTCGTTCCGCTATGGGCTGCGCGGCTCGTACTTCGCGCTGGTGACGCTCGCCTTCGCGGAAGTTTTTCGCATTCTCGCCAACTCGGTGAAGTTCACCGGCGGCGGCGTGGGCCTGCTCGTGCCGCTCAAGTCCTCTGCGCTCGATTTCCAGTTCCAGGGCAAGGCGGGGTTTCTGTACGTCATTCTCGCCCTGACGCTCGCCGGCTTCCTCCTGTCCTGGTGGCTGAAGCACTCGCGCTACGGCGCGTGGCTGACGGCGGTGCGCGACAACGAAGACTCGGCCGCGGCGCTCGGCGTGGACGCGTTCCGCGTGAAGCTCCAGGCGATCGTGATCTCGGCGGGGCTGATGGCGGCGGGCGGGGCGTTCTACGTGCAGTATTTCCAGTACATCGATCCCCACCTCGCCTACGGACCCGCGGTGTCCGTCGAGGCGCTGCTCGGCCCCATCGTCGGCGGGCTGGGCACGGTTTTCGGCCCGCTCCTCGGCGCCGCGGCGCTCAAGCTGCTCGGCGAGCTCACCCGCAATCTGATGGGCGACGCACCCGGTGTGAGCCTGATGATCTACGGAGCGGTGCTGATCGCGATGGTCACGTTCCTGCCGCGCGGCATCGGCGGATTGTTCCAGCGCCTCGCGGCTAAGGCCCCTTGAGATGCTGCAAGCGCGCCACGTGTCCATCAGCTTCGGCGGCCTGAAGGCGGTCGACGACGCGAGTCTCGCCGTTCCGGCGGGCAGCATCACCTCGCTCATCGGTCCCAACGGCGCGGGAAAGTCCACGCTGTTCGGCATTCTCTCCGGGTTCCTCGAGCCCGACGCGGGCTCGGTGAGCTTCCTCGGGCAGGAGGTCACCGGGCTTGCGCCGCACCGCATCTGCCGCCTGGGAATGACGCGCACCTTCCAGCTCGCGCAGCCGTTCGCAGGGCAGACGGTGCGGGAGAACATCGCGGTGGGATCGCACCTGCACCGGGCGCAGCGCAAGGCGGCGCTCGCCCACGCGGAGAGCATCGCGCTGCGCGTCGGCCTTTCCGGTCGGCTCGACAGGCCGGCGCGGGATCTCACCATTGCGGGGCGCAAGCGCCTGGAGCTTGCTCGCGCGCTCGCTACGGAGCCGAAGCTTCTCTTGCTCGACGAGGTGCTCGCAGGCCTCAACCCGCAGGAAGTCTCGGAGATGTCGCCGGTGATCCGCTCGATCCGCGACGGCGGCGTCACGGTGCTCATGATCGAGCACGTGATGCAGGCGGTGATGAATCTGTCCGAGCACACCTGGGTGCTCAACAACGGGCAGCTGATCGCCGAGGGCAAGCCCGCCGACGTGACGCGCGATCCGCGCGTCATCGAAGCGTATCTCGGCCGCGGCGCGGCGGAACGCCTGCGGACGTCCGGGAACGAGGCCCATGCTTGAGGTGAGCGCGCTCAGAGGCGGCTACGGCGCGGTCGAAGTGCTGCGCGGCATCGACCTGAACATCGGTGCGGGCGAGATCGTCGCGGTGCTGGGCTCGAACGGCGCCGGCAAATCCACCCTCAACAATACGCTATGCGGCCTTGTCCCCGCGTTCGGCGGCCGCGTCGCGTTCGAGGGGCGCGACATCACCCGCGCGCGCCACACCGACATCGTCGCCGCCGGTCTGATCCAGGTGCCCGAGGGCCGGCGTGTGTTTCCGAATCTTTCGGTGCGCGAAAACCTCGAGCTCGGCAGCTATCGCCGCGGCCGCGAGCACCGCGCGCGGAACATGGAGCGCGTCTTCTCCGTATTTCCGCGGCTGGAGGAGCGGACCGCGCAGCGCGCCGGCACGCTCTCCGGCGGAGAGCAGCAGATGCTCGCGATCGGCCGCGCGCTGATGGCCGAACCGCGGCTGCTGATCCTCGACGAGCCATCGCTGGGGCTCTCGCCGATGCTGGTCGACGAGATGTTCTCGCTGGTTAGGCGGCTGAACGCCGAAGGCTTGTCGATCCTG
>VBCJ01000228.1 GCA_005884335.1 Betaproteobacteria bacterium
CGGTGAAGTAGATGGAGCCGTCCGAGCGCACCACGATGTCGTTCGGGCTGTTGATGCGCTTTCCCTGGTAGTGCGAGGCGAGCGTCGTCACGCTGCCGTCGCGCTCGACCCGCCACACCGAGCGCGACGCCCATCCCGCCACGCAGAGCCTGCCTTCCTTGTCGAAAGTAAGGCCGTTCGCCTTGGTCGAGGGCCGGATGAAAACCTCCGCGCCCACGCCGGGTT
>VBCJ01000229.1 GCA_005884335.1 Betaproteobacteria bacterium
CGACCACGCAGGGGCGGATCGAGCGGTTGCTCCACGCGTGGTGGGTGCCTCGTTGCACGACGGTATCGCCCGCCTTCAGGTGCACCTCCTCGGTGTCGAGCACGAGCGTGATCTCGCCTTCGAGGATCAGGCAGAAATCCAGGGTGCGGGTTTTCCGCATTCCGCGATGCGACGCGCGTTCCGGCGGAAAGGTCAGGACGCTGCAAAGCGAACCGCCCGGCGGTGGAGTGAGCACGTGCGTAGGCTCGCTCGCCGTGTCGATGCTCGCCGGCGTCGAGTTGGTCGCCCAGATGAAAGTCGACGAAAACCCCGGGCGCGCCGGATCGGTGCGCACGGGTGCTGGTCCGTCCTCGATCGCCTTCGATTTTCCGTCCCGCCCGTCGACGCAGACGATCCTGCGAACCGGCTTCATTCTCATTTTCCGAGCTTCGCGCCCATCATGACGAAGGCCATGAGGCTGCCGCTCCTCGGATTGGTCCAGCCGTGCCAGTTGCCGAGCTGCACCACGACATCGCCGGGCTTCATGACGCGCTCGCCGTCGTCAAGGAGCAGCACGCGCTCGCCTTCGAGGACTATGCCGTAGTCCACCGTCGCCGACTTGTGGACGGGCGAGCTGTAGGCGTTCTGCCCGCCGCGGTCCCAGGTGCCGCCGGGCCTTCGTTTCGGCGCGTGCAACGGCACCGCGGAGCTGTCTTTGGAAGGGTCGTAATTCTGCGGCCGTCCCGCCGACTGGACGATGCGCAAATGGCCGCCCTTCGCCGGAGGCTCGAAGTGAAACGGCAGATTGCCGTCGTCGCGCTCGCCGGAAATGATCGCGGGGCAGCTCTCGAAAACCCAGATGTCCGTCATGCCGGCGCTCGGGCTGACCGCGCCCGGATTGACGTTCGGCGCCGCGCTGTCGAAGAGCACGCGCGAGCGGTCGCGCGCGTCGTTTCCCGTGACCACGCGCCGGATGGGCCGCAGCTTTTCCGTCATGTGGTTCTATTCAATCAAGCTTCAGGTTCGCCTGCTTCACGATCGATGCGTATCGGTCGTTCTGTCTCCTGAGGAACTCGGCGTACTCCTCGGGCGTGTTACCCGAAGGCTCCTGGCCCAAGGCGAGGAAGCGTTCCCTGATTTCGGGAATCTCGAGGATCTTGCGGACCTCCCTCGAGAGCCGCCCGGAAATTTCGCTCGGCGTTCCCGCGGGCGCCATGAAGCCGATCCAGCCGGACATCTCGTAGCCGGGGAGGTCGTCGGCGATGGTCGGCAGCTCAGGCATGGCCGTGGAGCGCTTCGCGCTCGACACGCCAAGCGCTCTCAAGCGACCCGATTTCACGAAGCTGATGACACCGGGCACGGTCTCCATGGTGTAGGCGACCTGGCCGCTCACGAGGTCCGCGACCGACGGCGAGCTGCCCTTGTACGGTACGTGCACCGCATTGACGTTCGCCATCGAATTGAACAGTACCGACGCCAGATGGCTGGACGCGCCGGACCCGGACGAGGAGAACGAATACTTGCCGGGATTCGCGCGCAGCAGGGCGATCAGCTCCGGCACGTTCTTCGCCGGAACCGAGGGATTGACGACCAGCACGTACGAATTGACCGCGAGCAGGCTGATCGGCGCGAAATCCTTCAACGGATCGTAGGCGACTTTTTGCACGTTGGGGCTGATCGAGATCGGTCCGCTCGAGCCCGCCAGCAAGGTGTATCCGTCCGCGGGCTGTTTGGATGCGAACTCCGAGCCGATCGTCCCGCCTGCACCGGGCTTGTTGTCCATGACGAGCGGCTGCCCGAGCACGGGTACGAGCTTTTCCGACACCATCCGCGCGGCGAGGTCGGTCGCCTGTCCCGGCGGCCAGGGGATGATGACCCTGATCGGGTGGTTGGGATAGCTCTGCGCAAAAGCACTGCTCATGCAGGCGAACGCAAGCAAAGTGGCGAGGCGAACGGAATTTTTCATTGGAGGTCCGGCTCGGGGTCCAGTGCAGGCTGGAATGGTAGCGTAACCGGACGGCCTGGTACCCTGCAACCGGATATCATTCGCCCCGAGCGATGACCGAGCGCAAACACATTCTCATCGTATGCGCAGGCGCAATAGGCGGCCTCTATGCGGCCTATCTGGCGAAAGTCGCCGACGTCGCCGTGCTAGACACGAACCGCGCGCACGTCGAGGCGATCCGGCAAGACGGCCTGAGACTCACGGGCTGCACCGAATCGGTGACGAAGCTCGCGGTTTTCGCGAGCGTCGCGGAGCTGGGTTCGCGGCGATTCGACGCGGTCATTATCCTGGTGAAATCGCAGGCGACCGAAGCGGCCTTTCACTCAATCCGCCCGGTTCTCGAAGGCCGCCCCGTGCTCGTCACCTTCCAGAACGGCATGGGCAACGAGGAGCTGCTCGCGCGGATCAGCGACCTCGATGTCGCGCACGGCGTTTCGTTCGAGGCGGCGCGCTACGACGGTCCGGGGCGCGTGCACCACCTCGTGCACGGCGAGGACTCCTGGCTCGGGCCCGCGCGCGGAGCGGTCGGGTCAGTCGCGTGGCTCGGCGAGCTGATGACGAAATCGGGCCTGCCGACGAAAGTGGTCGCCGACCCGCGCGGCGCGATCTGGGGCAAGTTCATCTTCAACAGCGTGATGAATCCCGTCGGCGCGATCGTGATGGGCGTGAACGCGGCGCGCTACGACGTGCCCGAGATGCGCGCGTTGATCGACGACATGGCGGCCGAATGCGTACGCGTCGCCGAGGCGCTGGGGATCAAGCTCGAATTCGATCCGATGTACCTCGTCAAGAAAATCCGCTCGGGCGAGGCGCCGCTCAGCAAACACGCCGGCTCGATGGCGCAGGACATCGAGGCCGGCCGCGAGACCGAGCTCGAGGCGATGACCGGCTACATCGTCAGGGAAGCAAAAGAGCTCGGTGTGCCCGTGCCGGTGACGGAGAGCGTATACAGGATGGCGAGGGGCGTGGAATATGCGGCCCGGGCGAAACGCGAGGGCCGCTGAATCGATGGAGGAAACATGAGAACCGACAAACTCCTGGCGCTCATCGCGCTGTGCGCCGCAGCGGCCGGCGCCCTTGCGCAGGGCTATCCGGCGAACCCGATCCGCATCGTCGTCGGCTTTCCGCCCGGCGGCGGCAACGACATCATCGCCCGCCTGGTCGGGGCCAAGATGCAGGAGGCGTGGGGCCAGCCGGTGGTGATCGACAACAAGCCCGGCGCGAATTCCATCATCGCCGCCGAGTTCGTCGCGAAAAGCGCGCCGGACGGCTACACGCTGCTCGTCAACGCCACGGGCGGCATGTCGGTCAACCCGGTGTTGTATGCCAAGCTTCCGTACGATTCGCTCAGGGACTTCGTCCCGATCAGCATGGTGGGGAGTTTTCCGCTCG
>VBCJ01000230.1 GCA_005884335.1 Betaproteobacteria bacterium
GTCTATAACCGATCGCCGCGCCGTCGCTGCGCGGATCGGCGCCCCCGACGCGCGATCCCGACGAGGCTATGAGGACTTCCCTTCGCCAAGAATCGCGGGGATGGTCAGCCGCCGGAATATTGCATTAGCTTCAGCCGGCGACAGCTTTGACTTTTCCTCGATCCACCACGTGAGTATGGACATCAAGGCGCCCACGACGAACTGAACCGCGGCGCTTCTTGGAACGTCCGAAGACCCCTCGTACAGCGAGTAGGCTTTGAGCTCGTTCCGCACCAGGTCGGCCAGCAGGGCCCGCATCGCGTCCATCACCACGGCTCCGCTGTGCTTCCCGACGATCGCGTGGTAGGTATCGCGGTGGCCGTTCGCGTGCTCGAACAGGACCAGGGCGAATGCGAAGCCGCGTTCCCGGAAGCTCCCCTTCAGGGCAAGGGCGGCACGCTGATACCCGAGTAGTTGCTTGTTGAGGTTCTTCATGCCGCTGCGCAGGAGATCTTCCTTGCCGTCGTAGTGGGCATAGAAGGTCGATCTGCCGACGTTGGCGCGGTCGATGATGTGCTGGACGGTGATCGCGTCGTAGCCCCTCTCGATCATCAGCGAGATCAGGGCCCGGTGCAGCACTTCCCGCGTTCGTTGCACACGGCGATCCACGCGCCCCCCGGGTTTTCCGGACAGACCGGCAGGGAATGTCCATTAACGGACAAACCGGCGCCGGTATTCCTTTTCTCATTGTAGGGCATCGCCTAACTTGGCGGCCGCGATCTCATTTCGGGATCGATGCAAAGAGAGGAGCGGGAAAATGGAAAACGCAATCGCGAGCAGCGACGCACGGGGAGCCCTGACGGGACCGGGGCAATCGACCGTGCCCTGGGCGGTGGCCTGGTTCACCTGGCCGATGATGTTCATCACCAATATCGGCGTGGCCGTGCACGCCATCGCGCGGCACTGGGACTACTCGAGCGTCCTGACGGCGCTGCTGCTCGCGAACGTGGCCGTTCTCATCGCGCTCGAGTCCCTGTATCCGGTCGAGCGCAAGTGGAAGATGACGGGGCGGTCTTTCTTGCGCGATCTCAAGTATTTCGCCGTATCTGGCGTAACCATTGCAGCGACCAACGGCGTTTTCGGCCTGGCGTCGATCCAGCTCAACGCGGGTCACTCAGGGCCGATCACCGACTGGCCGCTCTGGCTCTCCGTCCCGGCGGCGCTCCTCGTCGTCGACTTCTTCAACTACTGGCAGCATCGCTGGAGCCATGAATTGGAAGGCCGGCTCGGGCGCTTCCTGTGGCGCACCCACGTCGCGCATCATCTCCCTCAGCAGGTGTACGTACTGATGCACGTCGCGGCCCATCCGGTCAACATCTTCCTCGTGCGGGGCTTCGTGAACCTCCTGCCGCTCTACCTGCTCGGCGCGAATGCGGAGACGCTGCTCATGGCCAACATCATCGTTACCCTCCAGGGCCTGGTGTCGCACTGCAACCTCGATCTGCGCGCCGGATGGTTCAACTACCTCTTCGTCGGCACCGAGCTGCACCGCTATCACCACAGCGCGAATCTCGCCGAGTCGAAGAACTATGCCGCCACGCTGTCCCTCCTCGACCTCGGATTCGGCACGTTCTACTACCGGCCGGGGCGCGTGCCGGAGCGGCTCGGCGTGCTCGATCCAAGCGCGTATCCCGATTCGAACGAGCTGTGGAAAATCATGAAGCTTCCGTTCGTTTCAAACACCTAGATTCGCCTGGACAGTCACAGATTACATGCGCCGGCGCACGCGGATGGGTGGTTTATCCGGGGTAAGAGGGCCAGTTCGGCAAAGGCTTGATATTGGCAGAGCGGGCCCTACCTAACAGAGCTATGGAGCTCAACAGCGAAGTCGCGCACGTGGGGATTTGCACAAGTTGCTCAACGTCGAGCGAAACGGCGACAACTTGAATGATCGTCGCGCGGCTCGAATTGCTGGGTTTGGCTGCCGAGGCGGCAGGGAAGGCCCCGGCCTTTCGGCCGGTAGGCAGAACTGAGGGAAATTCCTATTCTTCGTCGCATACCGGATCGGAGAATCTCATGACAGACCAAGCAGACGTTCTGGCACAGCTTTCGAACGCCCTGGCAGCTCGCGTGGCTGCAGTGCGCGGCGCGATCGTGGCCATCCGCCTTCCAGGCGAGCGCCACCTGACCGGCACGCTCTGGCAGCCAGACGTGGTGGTTGCCTCAGAGCAGTCACTTCCAAAACGCAACGAGTTCGAGCTCATCATGCCGGGAGGCTCCGCTCAGGGCGCAACCGTGAGCGCGAAAGTCGCTGGGCGCGATCCCGGCACGAACATCGCTCTGCTCCGCCTTGCGCAGCCTGTATCACTGCCTCCTCTCGTTTCGGGCCCGGCCGAGGCGGGCGCGCTCGCATTGGCCTTCGGCGCGGACGGAGTTGGTGGAACGTCCGTGCGCATGGGCGCAATCAATCAAGCCGGACCGGAATGGACGAGCAGCGCCGGCGGGCGCATCGACCAGCGCATCGTGCTGGATATCCGTTTGGCGCGCGCCGAGGAAGGCGGGCCGGTGCTCAATGCAGCGGGTGCGCGCCTTGGCATCACCACCTTTGGGCCCCGAGCCGAGGTGCTCGTCATTCCAGCGGCAACCATCGAGCGGATCGTGCCGGCGCTACTCAGGGATGGCCGTATCGCACGGGGGTGGCTTGGCGTCGCGCTCCAACCCGTTGCGGTTCCTGATGCGCTGCATGACGAAGCGGGCCAGTCCAGCGGGCTGATGGTGATGTCGATCGTCGACGGTGGCCCGGCGGCCAAGGCGGGCATTGTCGCGGGCGACATCGTATTGACCGTCAACGGCACACCGACGCGCAGGTTACGTAGGATTGCAACGCACCTCGCGTCCGAGAGCATAGGACGCAATGCGGATTTGCGCGTGATCCGAGGCGGAAGGGTGCTTTCCGTGCAAGCCGTCATCGAAGCACGGCCCCCCGCATGAGCGATGCGACTACGCAGCTGGTCGCGCCGCGGCGGCTCCGCGTGGCGATCTACGCCGCAGATCCTCTTCGTCGCGCGGCATTGCGCAGATTGATTGCCAATGCCGATCATGACGTCGCCGATTCTACGGAAGCGGCAGATGTGCTCTTGTGCGACGGCGATTGCCGATCGACCGAAGCCCGCCCTTTCGTCGCGCTGGGCGGTACCGACACTGGTCAAGCAGGGTTGCTCGCGTCCGATGCCGACGCGAACCAAATCGATGCGGCGCTGCGTGCCGTAGCGGCGGGTTTGATCGTACGTTCGCCGGGCGCCGAGGAGACGGGATTTGCCGCGATGAAAGAGACTGACCTCCAAATGCTTCTCACGCCGCGTGAGATAGAAGTTTTGAGCGCCATTGGCGAAGGGATGACCAACAAGTTAATAGCACGGCGGCTGAACATCTCGCTCCATACTGTGAAGTTTCATATCGAATCGCTGTTCAGAAAGCTGGGCGTGCGCACGCGGACGCAAGCGCTGGCGAAGGCGTCGGAGCGCCGCCGCATCGAGACCGTCGAGCTGTAACACGGCGCAAGTGTCGGCAAAGCGGTTACAGCTCAGAATTCGCACGGCGACGCGTAAGTCTGTCCAACGCGAGATCCGCAACACGCGCGAGAAAGCCAGCGCGCAGTACGGCGATATCACCTCCCGGCAGACGCGGTGACAGTCGGCGGGGGTCCGGAGATGTCGGCAACCGGCCAGGAGCGGACGCTGATAGGGTCGGAAATGTACAGCGCAGCATAGCTACTTCAACATCAGTCCAGGGTAACTCCCGTTTCGGCGGCGATTCGTGTCCAGACATCGAGTTGCTCCTTCACGAGAGCCGCAAGCTGTTCTGGCGTAGATCCTTCTGCTTCGAAGCCCTGGCGGGCAAGCTGAGCCCGTACATCGGGGATCTGCAGGACGAGAACAAACTGATCGGTATGCCCGCTTCCGTCATCGTGGGAACTTCGGGAGCGAGGGAGCTTCGCTGAAGCGCAGCAAGCGCGCGCAGCTTTCCTTCCTTTGCATGGGTAAGCGCGGTCACCGTACTTGAAAATAGCACTTGCACACGTCCGGCTAGTAAATCAGGAATCACCTGAGCATCGCCCTTATACGGCACGTGCACTAGCTTGATGTCAGTTGCCCGGGCAAGTTGAGAAGTTGCGAGGATGGTGATCAGGTTTCCTGACCCATAGCTGAGCTTTTCGGGGTTGGCACGCGCATACGTAATCAGCTCGCCAAGAGTCTTCGCTGGAACGGATGGATGAACGTAAAGCAAAAAATTACTCCGGCCAATCAATGTCACCGACGTAAAGTCTGTGAACGGATGATAGGGCGCGTTTTTTCGGAGCGTCGGCACGCCCAATATCGCAGAGGGGGCACCGACCAAAAGCGAATAACCGTCAGGCGGCGACTTAACAACGGCGAGTGTTCCGATCGCCCCGTCAGCGCCCGGTTTGTTATCTATGACGACGGGTTGCGCCAACCTTACTGATAGCGCCTGCCCGACAATTCGGCCTACGCTATCGCTGATGGCTCCTGCAGGAAACGGTACGATGAGGTGGATCGGTTTGGTCGGATACTGCGCAGAAGCCGGGATACTCGTAAGGAAAAGCAAGGCGACCGCGAATCCGGCGAAGAAGTCTTTCACGTTCGGCCTCCCTGCTCCAATTCTTGCCCCCGCAACGGACCCGGCCAGTCCGCCAAGCCGGACTTAATCGTCCCAGCGGACGTTCTGCGCTGCGCGGGCTATTGCGTCGGCATCCTCGGCGAGGATCAGGCGGCGCTCCGCGAGCCGCGCCGCGGAAGCGGCGACGCGCTTCGCGTATTCGGCCGGCGACTTGTAGCGCGCCTTGACCGCGTCGGCCGGGTAGGCCACGTAGCCTGCGCTCAGCCGGCAGGGATCCTTGTCGACGGTGTTCTGGACGCCGTGCACGCCGAGCGGCACGTCGACCTCCGGAAGACGGACTCCGCCGGCGACGTTGCCGTCGGCAGCGCGCGCGGGCGCAAGCACGATCGCCTTCGGCAGGTGCGCCGGCGCGCGCAGCACCTTGTCGTCCACGCTGGCCGCGGTGAGCGGCATGAGCACGCTTTCGGGCGGCTCGATGCCGCGCGACACCCACGCGTCCAGGTTGGCGAGGGAGCTGCGCATCATCGGGCGATAGTCCAGCCTGGCGAGGGGCAGCGAGCAGTTTGCGTGTGTAGCGGCGCCAGGGAGCGAGTGAGAAGCGCCGGCTACGTCGTACATGCGCACATTCGCCGGGATCGGCGCATCGACGGCGCTGCCGGTCGCGCCCGTGCGCGCGAGCGACGCCCGCAGGCTCAGATAGTCGGTCGTCATGCTGGTGACGACGATCTTCGGCAGCGGCTCGTTGCGCGCGCGCATGGCGGCGACGATCTCTTCGTACGTGAACGGCGGCTCCTGCACGCCGCGCAGGTCCGCCCGCGTGAAGTTGGGCGTCGGGCTGGCGGTGGCCGACGCTGCGCCGCGGCCCGCCTCGAGGATCGGCATCTGGCCCGAAGCCCCGGCGTGCAAGTGCAGGCCGGCGAACACCATCCGGCCGTTGACGGTGTTGTAGCCCTGGGAAAGGAACGTCCGGAGGAAGCGCGCCGTCTGCGAGAAGCCGGTCGCATAGGCCCGGTCCAGCGCGCCGGCGAGCGGATTGGGCCAGCCGGCATCGTCGGCGCGCGCGTCGCGCAGGAACAGCGCGACATCGCGGACCGCGT
>VBCJ01000231.1 GCA_005884335.1 Betaproteobacteria bacterium
CTGTTCCTGGAGGAGGAGTCGCAATCCCTGGCGATGCTCGGCGACTTCATAGGCAAGCCCGTGTCGATGCAGGTCGAGACGAGCTACGGCCAGGAGCAATTCGATATCATTCTCATGTAGCCCATGGAAAAGGAAAAACTTTCGGCCCGGGAAGCCGCGCTCGTCGCCCAGGCACGGCGCGAGGCCGAGACGCTCAAGAGCGGAAATCCGCCGCCTGGCGGCGCCGAGCGCGCCGCAACTCCAGCGCCGGCCGCCGCCGAGGGGAGGCCGAAGGCGAGCCCCGCCGAGCGCCTGGCGCAGCTCATGGCCGAGGAACGCGCTGAAACCGGGCGCAGAAAGGCGAAGATGAGGCGTTACGGGCTGATCGGTTCGGCCGCCATCCTCGCGGCCTTCGCACTCTGGCTGATGCGCGTGTTTTCGCGCCGCCGCTGATGCCCGCGCCGCCTCGCGGGGGCTAGCCACGACGGAATGAACATCGCAGAATATCTGTTTACAGCCGCGCCTTTTCCCGAACCCCTTAACACCCAAGGAGGAAGAATGAACGACCGAGCCCAGTTCGACGACCCCCACCTGGAAAGTCTCCTGCCGAGAGTGGCGTTCACCCGGCGCGGCTTCATCGCCTCGAGCCTCGCTTCGGGCTTCGCGCTCGCGGCCGGACCGGTCGTCGCGCAAACCGCGATCATCACTCCAGCCGACGGCCTGGACGTGGGCGCCGCCCAGGTCCCGGTTTCCGGGGGCGGCAACCTGCCGGTGTATTTCGCGTCGCCGAAGAAGGCGGGCAAGTACGCGACCGTGATCGTGATCCCGGAAGTCTTCGGCATGCACGAATACCAGAGGGACATCTGCCGGCGCCTCGCCAAAGCCGGCTACTACGCCATCACCCTCGATCCCTTCTTCCGCATCGGCGACCTCTCCAAGATCGCCGATATCAAGGAAGTGATAGGCAAGGCGAACACCCTTGCCGACGAGCAGATGTTGTCGGACCTGGATGCGCTGGTCGCCTTCGTCGAGAATCAGCCCAAGGCCAACACGAAGAAGCTCGGCATCACGGGAATGTGCCGCGGCGGGCGCACCGTGTGGATGTACACCGCGCACAACAACAAGATCAAGGCGGGAGTGTCCTGGTACGGCGGTCTCAATCCGAACCCGCCCGCGCAACCGCTCACGCCGATCGACGTCGCGGACAAATTGAACGCCCCGGTGCTCGGCCTCTACGGCGGAGCCGACCAGGGTATTCCCCTCGATGCGGTCGAGCGCCTGCGCGCGGCGCTCTTCGCCTTCGGCAAGGACCAGGAGTCGATGATCCACGTCTACGAAGGCATGCCGCACGCCTTCCACGCTGATTACCGCCCGAGCTACCGCAGGGAAGCCGCCGAAGACGGCTGGAAGCGGATGCTCGCCTGGTTCAAGAAGAACGGGGTGGCCTGAGCACGCGAGCGTCGCTCAAATCAGTTCGCTCGGCGCCTTTCGGCGCCCTTTTTTATTTGCTCAATCCAGCGGGAGCTGCCGACTTTCAGTCGGCGTACTGTCCTGCCTTTTTGATGATCGGACCCCACTTCGCGATTTCGGATTGGAGGAGCTTGCGCAAGGCTTCAGGCCTGGCGCGATCCGCGCTCACCGCTTCGGCGCCGAGCCTGGCGAGGTTGGCCTTGAAGTCCGCGTCCTTGATCGCGTCCTGCAGCGCAGCGTTCAAGCGGTCCACCGCGGGCTTCGGCGTGCCCTTGGGCACATACAGTCCGTGCCAGACCACGACCTCGAATCCCTTCAGGCCCTGTTCATCGAGGGTGGGAATGTTCGGCAGCGAAGGCACGCGCTTCTTGCTGGTGACTCCGTACGCCTTCACCTTGCCGCCTTGGATCTGGCCGGTGGTGTTGGTGGTCTGGTCGCACATGAAATCGACCTGCCCCCCCAAGAGATCGTTCATCGCCGGTGCCGTGCCCTTGTAGGGGACGGTGGTGAAGTCGGTCTGGATCGCCGTCATGAACAAGAGGCCGCACAGGTGAGAGGCCGCTCCGAGGCCCGCGTTCGCGTAAGTGACCTTGTCCTTGTTCGCCTTGATATAGGCGAGGAATTCCTTGAAGTTCGC
>VBCJ01000245.1 GCA_005884335.1 Betaproteobacteria bacterium
GAACGCGTTGATGTGGCCGTCGCCGAAATTCCCGACGAGCAGGTTTCCGCCGAACTGCCCGAAATCGGCGGGGGCGAGTGCTAGCCCCCACGGTGAGTTCAGCCGCCCTCTGGAAGCCACGCGGCGGAGCAGGTGGCCGTCCGTGTCGAAGGCATTCACGAACCCGTGCCCCACGCCGGCGACGTCGTCCTTCTTGTCGGCGTCCTGCAGCGCGTAGGTGACGTAGATCGTGCCCCCCAGGTTCCGGATTCCAAAGGGCGCGTACCCCGAGGGCAGCGCGACGTCGCTGAAGCCGGCCGACACGGGATGGAACCCGGCGTCGAATACATCCACAGTGCCCGCGTGAAAGTTGGCGGCGTAGAGGCGGTCGCCGGCTGCCGTGCTGGCGATGGCGAGCCCCTTGTAAACGGCGCCCCCAGCCGAGTTGTCGACGGCGACGACCGCTTGCGTGAGTGCGACCGCCGGGCTCCAGCCCAGAATCGTGCCCTCCTCGGTGGCGAAAATGAAGCGGGCGGGAGCCGTCGCGGTGCCGTTGGACACCGCGAAGCCGGTGCCCCCGTTGAAGACCACGCCGGTGGGTGCGCCGGGAACGCTGACGGTCAGCGCCTGCTTGGCGCCGGTGTTGCCGTTGTAGAGGGTGGAGAGGTCGGCGCCGTTGTCGGCGACCCACCAGGGCGAGGTCCCGCTGGCCACCAGTCCCCAGGCGTTGACCAGCGCCGCATCGACGAGGTCGGCCGGCACGGCCCCGTCGGACACCAGGTTGTGTTGCTCGTAGAACCGCGAGGGGGCGGACTGGAGCGAGAACGAAGCCGACGTGAGGGACGGAGCAATGCTGCGCTCTGCGACGCAGGCAAGAGACAGCAGGCCGAAGATGGCGAGGGGCGCTCCCACGATGCGATGAGCTGCCATGGGGATTCTCCTTTCTCTAAGTGTGCTGACGTAACGCTTGGCGATCCGTTGGATTCTCGCTCAAGTGCGGCCTTCACGGAAGGCGACGAAGAGAAAAAGCCCCACAGCGAAAGTCGCTGCAGGGCTTGATCCTCAACCAGTCGGGACGGCGGGATTTGAACCCGCGACCCCCTGAACCCCATGCGAATCGCTAAAGGTCCGAGTTACGACATCAAGTAGCATTCACGCGAGGTTTTGGGCATCGGTGTCGTAACAGCGGTCTCGAACATCAACCCAGTGTCGTGAGAAACTCACAGCGCAACTCACAGCGCTCGCCCCGCCGCCGGGCGCTTAGACTTTCACCGCCTTGGCATACGCGAGCTGTACGACATCTTCGCGCGGGATGTCAGAGACGAGCGCGCACACGACCGACCCTTCCATCCAAAAGACGAGGGTCAACCCGTGCTCCTTGAAGATCCGGAACTCGATCCCGTTGTGCTCCCGGGCTTCACCGCCCTGGGGCAGCTCGTCCAGCGATCCCTCGAACATTAGGCACACCAGTGTGCGATCGTCGCCGCCCCGGTAGGCGAAGAGGGCGCTCGGCCGGCCATCGAGCTGATGCACCCGCGCACCGACGAGCCCGTAGCCCATCATCCCCAGATCGAACACGCGGGTTCGGAACGCGAGGCCGCGCCGCGTGAAGTAGCGCTCGAGCGCCGGCCCATCGCCGCTCGCGGTGTCCAGAGCGAGAGCCGCCCTGTTGTAGGCCGCGAAATCGCGCCCCACCGCGCTCGGCAGGTCTCGGGGACCGCGGCTCACCAGGATGACGACAGCGGCGGCTGCGGCCAAGACACCGGCGGCCGGCAGGAGATACCGGCGCAACGGGCTCGCGTGGGAGCCTCGGCGGTCCTCGCGGTCGAGCGCCTGCGCGACCCGAGCCGGGAGATCCGGTGGGGGCTCATGCATCGGGAGGCGTGCCGTCCCCTCCTTCACCCAGCGCAACCTCTCGAGCTCGCGAGCGCACTGCGGACACGTCGCGAGGTGTGCTTCCAGGTCCTCCCGGCGGGCCGGCGTCAGCCGCCCATCCGCGAAGTCCTGGATCTCCTCGCCCAGCGGATGGTGTCGCGTCATTCCGGCCTCACGGCCTTCCTCAGGTACCCTGTCGCCCGCGCGTATCCCTCGAGGGTGGCGAACAACCGCTTGCGAGCGCGGAACAGCCGAGAGCGCAGCGTGCCAACTGGCCATCCCAGCGCGACGGCGGCCTCTTCATAAGACAGTTGCTCGATGTCGACGAGGAGGATCGCGGCGCGCAGGGGTTCGGCCAGTTCCTTCAGCGCGCTGTCGACCTCGGGCCCCCACCGCTCATCGAGTTCCGGTAGGCGTTCGTCGCCCCCCGCGCCCCCCGCAGCGTCCTGATCGAGGAGCGCATCCAACTCCTCCGGGGGCAGAGAGATCGCGGCGTGCTGCGCGCGCTTCCGCTGGTTGATGTGAACCGAGTACAGGATGGTCAACAGCCACGCCTTGCAATTCGTTCCGAGCGAGAAGTTCTCGAACGTGCGATAGGCACGGAGGAAGGTCTCCTGCACGAGGTCGCTCGCGTCGGCGGACGCGCCCGTGAGGCGCAGCGCCGTGTTGTAGAGTGCCGTGGTGAGCGGAAGCGCCGTCGCCTCGAACAGGGCGCGCTTCCGTTCCGGGTCGAGGGCAGTCATGCGGTCTGCAGAATTTTTCCCCGGTTTCATCTGTTAAACAAGTAGTGACGCGTCGTCTTCACCTCAAACGGCGAGCGATCGTCAGACCACTCGCCAGGGAGGGATGGGTGTCTATGCTGGTCAGGTCGCATCGGATCGCGCCGGTGGCGTGCGCGGCTCTCACCCTCGCGCTGCTGAGCTGCGCCGAGCCCACAGCCGTTCAACCGGAAATCGTCGCTCCGGCGTTCGCCGCGGCGAGCAACGGCACACCGCCGTTCGTGTTCCCGGCCGGCTGCTGCTATTACAACGGACAGATGGTACGAACCGTCGTGCCGCCCGCGGCTGCCCCGCAGGAGGGGACCGACAACTTCTACGGCTTCCCCGGGGCGGCGGCGGCGGGGCAGAAGGGCGTGGTGGGCGTCATTTCGGGAGTGCCGGGCTACCACGGCGGGCATTGGAAGTTTCACGCGGTGACTTGGAACGTGACACCGTACGTCTTGACGTCGGAGGCGGCGGTGCTCGCCGCCGCCGCTGTGGGCGACGTCACAGCCACGCGGGCCCCAGGGAACGACTTCAAGTGCCCGATTCAGCCCTAGGCTAGCGCCGCCAGCCTGGCGAAAGAACAGCCTTG
>VBCJ01000246.1 GCA_005884335.1 Betaproteobacteria bacterium
CCCTGTTCGCGTTCCCCGCGGCGTGGACGCTCTTCGAGTGGTTGCGCGGCTGGGTCTTCACGGGCGTGCCCTGGCTTGCGCTCGGTTACAGCCAGGTTGACTCTCCGCTCTCGGGACTTGCTCCCCTCATCGGGGTATACGGTGTGTCGTTCGCGACAGTGCTGTGCGCCGGCCTGCTCGTCGTCGTGGCTACCGGCTCCCCGAAAGCCCGCATCGCGAGCGGCATCGCTCTCGCATTTGCTTTCGGCCTGGGCCAGCTGCTCAAGCAGATCGAGTGGACCTCGCCCCGAGGCGCGCCCCTCCGGGTAGCGCTGCTCCAGGGAAACATCCCCCAGGACCTCAAGTTCAAGGCGGATCGGTACGCGATGACTCTGTCGATCTACAAGCGACTCATCGAAGCGAGCAAGGGGCGGCTCGTCGTCCTGCCCGAAACCGCCATTCCGCGCTTCCTCGACGCGGTCGACCCGAGCTACCTGGAGGACATAGAGCGGATCGCCGCCGAGCGTCGCGCCGACGTTCTGATCGGCGTGCCCATCCGCGACCCCGACGGACGCTATTTCAACAGCGTGATCAGCGTGGGAGCATCGCCTTCGCAGCGCTACGACAAGTCGCACCTCGTTCCCTTCGGTGAGTTCGTGCCTGCCGGCTTCGGCTGGGTCGTGAAAACATTTGCCATTCCCCTCTCGGATTTCTCTCTGGGTACGGCAAATCCAAGACCGCTCGCACTCGCCGGACAGCTCGTCGCGCCGAACATCTGCTGGGAGGATGCCTTCGGCGAGGAGATCATCCGCCAGTTGCCCGAGGCAAGCCTGCTCGTGAACGTCTCGAACGTTGCCTGGTTCGGCGACTCGCTCGCTCCCGCCCAGCACCTGCAGATATCGCGCATGCGCGCGCTCGAGACCGGACGCGCGATGCTGCGCGCGACCAATACCGGCATGACCGCGATCATCGATCCCCACGGCGAGGTTGTCGCGAGGCTGCCGCAGTTTGCCGAAGGCGTCCTCGAGGGCGAGGTGCAAGGGCATTCCGGTGCGACGCCTTATGTGAGAGTCGGGAACTACCCGATCGTGCTCGCTTGCCTCGCGCTCATCGCGGCACTCGTGTTCCGCCGCGTCCGGATCGTTGGTCGGGCTGAGGAAAGCCGGTAGAATCCATCGCTGTAACCGCGCTCATGCTCACCTTCCAGGAACTGATCCTCAAGCTGCAGAGTTACTGGGGCGGCAAGGGCTGCGCCCTGCTGCAGCCCTACGACATGGAAATGGGCGCGGGAACGTTTCATACCGCGACGTTCCTGCGCGCAATCGGCCCCGAACCTTGGCGCGCCGCGTACGTGCAGCCCTCGCGGCGACCTAAGGACGGCCGCTACGGCGACAACCCCAACCGCCTGCAGCACTTCTACCAGTATCAGGTCGTGCTGAAGCCTTCGCCCGACGATCTGCAGGATCTCTATCTCGGCTCGCTCAAGGCGCTCGGAATCGATCTTCGCAAGAACGACGTTCGATTCGTCGAAGACGACTGGGAATCCCCGACCCTCGGTGCCTGGGGTTTGGGTTGGGAGGTGTGGTTGAACGGAATGGAAATCACCCAGTTCACCTACTTCCAGCAGGTCGGCGGCCTCGACTGCAAACCGGTGCTGGGTGAGCTCACCTACGGGCTGGAACGCCTCGCGATGTACCTGCAGGGCAGGGAAAGCGTTTTCGACCTCACCTGGGTGGACGGCGTCACCTACCGCGACGTCTACCACCAGAACGAGGTCGAGCAGTCGAAGTACAACTTCGAGGCGAGCGACGCCACCTGGCTGCTGTCGCAGTTCAACGATTACGAATCACAAGCGAAGCGCTTGATCGCGGAGGGCCTCGCCCTCCCCGGTTACGAGATGGTGCTGAAGTGCTCGCACACCTTCAATCTGCTCGAGGCGCGCGGCGCGATCTCGGTCACCGAGCGCCAGGCATACATACGCCGCGTACGCACGCTTGCGCAACTCGTTGCCGAGGCGTATCTCGAATCGCGTAAGAAGCTCGGCTTTCCGCTGATGAAGCCGCAGCCGGCGATAAAGAAGAAAGTCCGGGCTTGAACAGTGACTAAGAAGAAGCCCGCTAGAGCGCCCGCAACCGCGAGCCTGCTCGTTGAACTCCTGACCGAAGAGCTGCCGCCGAAATCTCTTCGGGTGCTTTGCGAGGCATTCGCCGAGCAACTGGTGACGGAGATTGTTCGGCATCGTCTAAAGGATCGTGTTCCTACGAAGGAGGTGTTCGCGACACCTCGAAGGCTGGCGGTTCTCATCCAAGATGTTCGTGCGCAAGGGCTCGACTCGGAACATGAAGCGGAGGGCCCTGTTAGTTCGAATGGCAGAGCCGTTGAAGGCTTTGCGAAGAGGCACAACATCGCGCCTGCGTCACTTGAGCGTCGCCAGACTCCGAAGGGCGAAATTGTTGTAGCTCATCTAAAGATGCCCGGCGTCACACTTGATGCTGTTCTTCCGAGCATCGTCGATAAGATCGTAAAAAAACTCCCCGTTTCCAAGATCATGCGCTGGGGCGACGGCGACGCGCAGTTCGTGCGCCCTGTGCACGGACTGGTGTTGATGCACGGCAGACACGTGGTTTCCGGCAACGTGCTTGGCGTACCCGCCGGCAACACCACGAACGGACACCGATTCATGGGCGCGACTTCGATTCGTCTGAGCAGTGCGGACGAGTACGAGGCAAAGCTGCGCAAAGACGGCCATGTCATCGCGGACTTCGCAACGCGCAAGTCGGAAATCGACAAGCAGGTGCGGGCCGAGGCCAAGCGCCAGAAAGCAAGCCTCGGTGATTATGAGGATCTGCTGGATGAGGTTGCGGCACTGGTCGAGTTCCCGGCCGTTTACGCGGGCCAATTCGACGCCTCATTTCTCGAAGTGCCGCACGAATGCCTGATCCTCACCATGCGCCAGAATCAGAAGTATTTTCCGCTGTTCGCCTCCGACGGGAAGCTGCTGCCGAAATTTCTCATCGTCTCCAATATGCGCGTCGATGATCCGCGCCCAATCGTCAGCGGCAACGAGCGGGTTGTCCAGCCCAGGCTCGAGGACGCACGATTCTTCTTGAACCAGGATCGGAAGATCCGGAGATTGCACGCTCGCTACGCGCGGATGTGATGCAAGCCGAGCGCGCCGCCGAGCTTTCCAAAGCGGATTTGCTCACCGCCATGGTCGGCGAATTTCCACAACTGCAGGGCGTCATGGGACGCTACTACGCGCTCCACGATGGCGAGCCGCGCGAAGTTGCCGATGCGATCGAGCAGCATTACCGCCCGCGCTTCGCCGGCGACAAGCTTCCCGAAGGGCCGATCGCCAGTGCCGTAGCACTCGCCGACAAGCTTGATTCGCTCGCGGCCTTGTTCAGCATCAAGGAGCTGCCGACCGGGGAAAAGGATCCGTTCGGACTTCGCCGTGCGGCCCTGGGGGTCATCAGAATCGTCGCCGAAAATCAGCTTCCCTTGTCCCTGAAGGATCTCGTGGACGGTGCATTCGGGCCCTTCAGAGGTAAGCCACAAACGGATCTCAAGGTGTTTTTCACTGAACGCATGCGCAGTTATTTTCTCGAGCGCGGCTATTCGGCAAACGAGGTCGAGGCGGTCCTCAGCCTGAACCCGGTTGCGATCGCCCTTATCCCCAAGCAGCTCGAAGCCGTTCGTGCGTTTTCCGCACTTCCCGAAGCCGCTAGTCTTGCCGCGGCCAACAAGAGAATCGCCAACATACTGCGACAGGCGGAAGCCCAGGGCGTGACGTTCGGTGATACCGATGTTTCAGCGTTCAAAGAGCCCGCCGAGATCTCGCTTTTCGAAGCCTTGCAGACGGCGTCCCATTCGGCGAGGCCTTTATTCGACTCCGGAGATTTCGCCGGATACCTGAAAACCTTTGCGTCCTTGAAGAGCCCTGTGGATTTGTTCTTCGACGCGGTCATGGTCATGGCCGACGACAAGAAGCTTCGCGAGAATCGGCTTGCGCTGCTCACCGATATGCGGAAGGCGATGAATCGGTTCTCCGATATCTCCAAGCTGGCAGCATGAAGCTCATCATCCTCGACCGCGACGGCGTGATCAACTACGACAGCGACGAGTTCATCAAGCATCCCGACGAGTGGCGGCCGATCCCGGGAAGCCTCGAGGCGATCGCCCGCCTGACGCAGTCCGGGTGGCGCGTCGTGGTCGCCACGAACCAATCGGGGATCGGCCGCGGTCTCATCGACATGGCAAGCCTGAATGCCATCAACTCCAAGATGCACAAGGCGGTGAACCAGGCGGGCGGACGCATCGAGGCGGTGTTCTATTGCCCCGACACGGCCGAGTCTCAGTCGCCCTGCCGCAAGCCCAGTCCGGGAATGTTCTTCGCCATCGCCGAGCGCCTCAACGTTGCGCTTCATCAGGCGCCCTGCGTGGGCGACAGCCTGCGCGACCTCCAGGCGGCGACCGCGGTCGGAGCCCATCCGATCCTGGTGCTCTCCGGCAAAGGCGCGAAAACCCGCTCGGCCGGCAAGCTTCCGGACGGGACCGCCGTTTATCCGGATCTGGCCGCTGTGGCGTACGCGCTGTGCCAATGACCTTTCTGCGCTCGCTCGTATTCCTGATCGCCCAGATCCTCGTCACCCCTCCTTACGCGATCGTCGCCCTCACCACTTTTCCTTTGCCGCGGCTTGCGCGCTATCGCGTGATCTCCGGCTGGTCGCGCACGATGATCTGGCTGGCGAAAAACGTGCTCGGTATCCACTACCGCGTGATCGGCATGGAAAACCTGCCGCGGACTCCCGGCGTGATCCTGTCAAAGCATCAATCGGCCTGGGAAACCTTGGCCTTCCAGGTCATTTTCCCGCCGCAGGTGCTGGTGTTGAAGCGAGAGCTCCTGTGGATCCCCTTCTTCGGCTGGGGGCTTGCGCTGACGAGCCCGATCGCGATCGACCGCAGCCGTGGAGTGCGGGCGCTGAATCGGATGGCCGAGCTCGGCCGCGAGCGGCTCGCTCAAGGGTTCTGGATCGCGATCTTCCCGGAAGGCACGCGCGTAAAACCGGGCGAACGCGGCAAGTATCACGAAGGCGGCGCATGGCTTGCGGTGAAATGCGGCGCGCCGGTCGTGCCGGTCGCGCATAACGCAGGCCTGTTTTGGGGTCGCAACGCTTTTCTCAAGCGTCCGGGAACAGTGACGGTGGAGGTCGGACCGCCGATCGACTCACGCGCTCACACACCGGAATCGCTGAACCTGTCGGTCGAGGAGTGGATCGAGGGCCGCATGGCCAGCCTATGTCCCCCGCGCTGAGGCAGCTGCAGCTTCCGTTTGACGTCCCGCCGCGAGCGGGGAATGCCGGGCGTCTTCGCCAACTTCAGCTCGCAGGCGGCATACTGAGCTACCACCTTGTGCGCGCCAGGCGGCGAACCATCGCGTTATCCGTCGATGGCGACGCGATCGAGGCACGCGCCCCACGCCATGCCACGATCGCCGATATCGAGGCATTCATCCGGGAAAAGGAGCGCTGGATCCGCAGACGGCTCGCCGAGCCGCGCCGGCGACCGCTCGTGTGGGAGGCCGGGGCGAGACTGCCGTGGCTGGGGCGGACCGTGACCTTGGCGCTGCGGCATGGAGAGATCGGGGCGTGGCTCTCGGACGACAGGCTCGAGTTCGGGCTCGCCGACGGAGCGAGCCTGCGCGAGCGAGCGCTCGATTGGATGCGGAGGCAGGCGCTGGAGTTTTTCCGTGAACGGGTCGCGGAGCTGGCGCGCCTGCACGGGCTCCGCGGCCTGGTTGTGGGTCTTTCCAACGCGCAGACCCGCTGGGGCAGCTGCGGCTCCAACGGGCGAATACTCCTCAACTTGCGCCTGATGATGCTGCCGCCGCATCTGATCGACTACGTGGCCGCGCATGAGCTCGCCCACCTGCGCGAGCTCAACCATTCACCGCGCTTCTGGGGTATCGTCGCGCTTCTGTATCCGGACCACCGGGCGGCGCGGCGCGAATTGAACGCCCGGGCTCCGACCCTGCCGGATCTATGAGGAAAGCATCGATGCGAATCCTGCACACCATGCTGCGAGTAGCCGATCTGGAGCGGTCGCTGCGCTTCTACACCGAGGTTCTCGGCATGCGGCTGCTCCGCCGCAAGGACTATCCGGAGGGTAAATT
>VBCJ01000247.1 GCA_005884335.1 Betaproteobacteria bacterium
GGATGAGGATGCGGATTTCGATGACCTCGCCGCGCCTCGCCTCGCGGGGAATCTGGATTCTTGCGGCCACGATATGCGTCTCCTCCGGCTCAGCTTTCGTCGAGACAGGCGGAAAGCGTGACCACGATCGGCGCCGCGTCGTACCAGAACGAGCCGTCGGAGAGCTTCGCGACGGCGGTCACTCGCTGGCTGCCGGCGAGCCGCACTCGCGAGTTGATCTCGGCCTTGCCCGCGCGAGATCCCAGATAGAAATTCGCCATGTTGGGCACCGGGTTCCTCTCCGAGTACAGGTGGATGCTCTTCACGTGGTCGGCGGCGGTCATCGGGCTGTCCACCATGATGCGGATCGGAACGGAGTTGCCGTTGTCGGCGAGCTGCGGCAGAACGAGCGTCACTTTGCCCTTTCTCACCGGAGCGCCGTTGGCGAGCGCCCGCACGAGCGGATCCAGAGGATCGACCTGCGCGAGCGCCGTGCCGGGAAGCGCGAGGGCGCCGGCAGCACCGGCGAGGAAATCGCGGCGCTTCACTGCGGCTCCTTCAGGGTCGCGAGCCAGGCGACGACGTCTTCGACCTGCTGCGCCGAGAGCAGAGGCTTGCCGCGGAAAGCCGCGGCGACCTGATTGAGACCTTCGGTCCTGTAGTAAGCGGGCATGGGCGACTCCGGATTCACGCGGGTGGAATCGGCGACGCGCAGGCGCAGCTGCGCGGGGGAGAGCCGCGCGCCGACGCCCGCGAGCGTGGGCGCGATATTCCCAGAATTTGTCTCACCGGGCACCGCATGGCACAGAGTACACGCTCCCGCATCCCGATTCACCACGATGCTTCGACCGCGCGCGGCATCGCCCGGTTCGGAAGTCAGAGCCCGCGGAATCGCGTCTCCGACCACGTCGAAGCGCACCGGCTCACCCTGCGCACAGACCTGCGAGTACGCGACCAGTATCGCAATAGCAGGTACGACAGCGTGCTTGCGCGTCAAGCCAATGTCAGCCCGTGGTTCTTCAAAGGCAGCGAGCGCACGCGCTTGCCGGTGGCGGCGAAGATCGCGTTGCACACCGCCGGTGCGATCGACGCCTGGCCGGGTTCGCCCACGCCGCCCCAGAATCCGCCCGAGGGCGCGAGCACTACCTCGATCTTGGGCATCTCGCGCAGCCGCATCATCCGGTAGTCGTGGAAATTGGACTGCTCCACGCGCCCTTCCTTGATGGTGATTTCGCCCCAGAACATCGCGGTCAGCATGAACACCGAGCTGCCCTGCATTTGCGCCTGGATGTTATCCGGGTTCACGGCGTAGCCCGGGTCGATACCGAGCACCAAGCGCCGGATGTTCACCTCGCCGTTCTTGTCGACCGAGAGCTCGGCCACCGCGGAGGTGTAGCTGCCGTAGGCCTCGGTCTGCGCGATGCCGCGGAACACGCCTGCAGGCAGCGGCTGGCCCCAGCCTGCGGCTTTCGCAGTGGCTTCGAGGATGCCGAGATCCTTCGGTGATTTCTGAAGCAGCGCTCGGCGGTACTCGAACGGATCCTTGCCCGCCGCGCTCGCCAGCTCGTCCATGAAGGACTCGCGCACGAAAGGGTTCTGCGAATGGCCGACGGTGCGCCAGAACCCGACCGGTACGTGCGCGGTGCGCTGCGCGTATTCGATCCTCACGTTCGGGATCGCGTGCGGCAGGTCGTGCAGCGAAGCCACCGCCTGCGGGTCGACTCCGTCCGCCGGCGCGAACGGCCGCTTGAGGGGCACGCGGGCGAGCGTCTCGAAAATCGACGTCGCCGCGACGCGCGAGTACCAGGCGACCGGGTTGCCCGAATCGTCCAGCCCCGCCCTGACGCGGATCAAGCTCGCCGGCCGGTAGAAGTCGTGCTGCGTGTCTTCCTCCCGGGTCCAGAGCATTTTCACGGGCGTGCCTTCCATGGCCTTCGCGATCGCCACGCCCTGGCGCACGAAGTCCTGCGCGCCGCCGCGCCGGCCGAAGCCGCCGCCCAGTTGCACGCGGTGGACTTCGACGTTCTCCAGCGGCACCCCCGCGGTTGCTGCAGCATTGGCGAGTGAAGCTTCGGCGTTTTGCGTGGACGTCCATACGTCCACCTTGCCGTCCTTGACGATCGCCGTGCAGCCCATGGGCTCGAGGCAGGAGTGCGCGAGATACGGCGTGTAGTACTCGGCTTCGATCTTCTTCGCGGCGGAGGCGAAGGCCTGGTCGAAATCGCCGTCGCGGCGCGAAACTGCGACGTCGGCTTGCGCGTTCAGCCCGCCGCGGTAGAACTCCATCAAGCTCGCGCTCGAAACGTTGCCGTTGGCGCCGATGTCCCATTCGATGTGGACGTCCCTCAGCGCCTCTTTTGCGCGCCACCAGTTGTCTGCGACCACCGCGACGAAGCTCTCCATCGGCAGCACCTTGACGATGCCGCGCCGGCCCTCGACCTTGGCCGCGTCGATCGATTTCACCTTGCCGCCGAACACCGGGCACTGCGCGACCGCGGCGTAGAGCATGCCGGGCAGCTGAACGTCGATTCCGTAGCGCTGCCTGCCCATCACCGTGTCGGGGATGTCGATGCGCTTGACGGATTTCCCGATCAGCTTCCAGTCCTTGGAATCTTTCAGCTTCACGTCCTTCGGCGGCTCAAGCTTGGACGCGGCGTCGGCCACCTTTCCGAAGCTCAGCCTGCGCCTGCTCGGACCGTGCGTGATGAAGCTGTTGGATGCGGTGCATTCGGACGCCGGGACTTTCCACTCTTGCGCCGCCGCGGCGATCAGCATTTCGCGCGCGGTCGCGCCTGCCTTGCGCAAATACTCCTGGGAATTGCGGATGGTCCGGCTTCCGACCGCCGCCATGTCGCCCCAGGCGCGCTTGCGCTTCACGTTCGCGTTCGCCGAGGCGTATTCGATCTTCACCCTTCTCCAGTCGCATTCCAGCTCCTCGGCGACCAGCATCGGGGCGGAGGTCATGCTGCCCTGCCCCATCTCGGAGCGGGCGTAGCGGATGATGATCGCATCGTCCGGGCGGATCACGACCCAGGCGTTGATCTCGGTCGCTCCGTCGGCCTTCTGCGCGAGCGCGCCCGGGAGACCGAATCCGACGGAAAGGCCGCCGCCGATCGCCGCGGATTGCTTCAGGAATTTCCTGCGCGCAGGTTCGAATTTGCGGGCGAATGTCTCGGCCATGGTCGCCCCTATGCCTTCGTCGACTTCAAGGTCTTCGCCGCGGCGTGGATCGCCGTGCGGATGCGCGCATAGGTTCCGCAGCGGCAGATGTTGGTCATCGCCGCGTCGATGTCCTTGTCGCTGGGGTCGCGATTCTTTCCGAGCAGGGCGACCGCCGCCATGATCTGCCCCGACTGGCAGTAGCCGCACTGCGGGACTTCGTGATCGATCCACGCCTTCTGCACCGGGTGCAGCTGGCCGCGCTGCGCGAGGCCCTCGATGGTCAGCACCTTCTGGTCCGCGGCGGCGGACACGGGCACCGAGCACGAGCGTACCGGCTCGCCGTTCAGGTGCACGGTGCAGGCGCCGCATTGGGCGATTCCGCAGCCGAATTTCGGGCTCTTCACGTCGAGCACATCGCGCAACACCCACAATAGGGGCATCTCGGGCTCGACGTCGACGCTGTGTTTCCTGCCGTTGACGGTGAGTTCGATCATGGAATCTCCTTTGGCATGGCTGACCGGCGGGTTCTTGAAAGTCGCTGAAACGGCTGCGCCTAGTTTACCCGATCACGCGAGGCGCAGTCCCTGGTTCCTGAGCGGCAGCGAGCGGATTCGCTTGCCGGTCGCGGCGAAAATCGCATTGCACAGCGCGGGCGCAAGCGGCGCGAGCGGCGTCTCGCCCATCCCGCCCCAGAAGC
>VBCJ01000248.1 GCA_005884335.1 Betaproteobacteria bacterium
TAAACAGCAAGGAAACAAGGGGCGCATCCCGATCTCCCAATTCAAAGGGAAGGGCAATAGCGGCGAACATGGCGAAAGAAGACGTGATCCAGATGCAGGGAGAGATCATGGAAACCCTGCCCAACGCGACCTTCCGCGTCAAGCTGGAAAACGGACACGTCATCCTGGGACACATCTCCGGGAAGATGCGCATGCACTACATCCGGATTCTCCCCGGAGACAAGGTGACCGTCGAGCTGACCCCCTACGACCTGAGTCGCGGACGCATCATATTTCGCGCGAAGTGAATCGATCGAAAGGAACACGCATGAAAGTACTTACCTCTGTGAAAAAGATTTGTCGCAACTGCAAGATCGTCCGCCGTAAGGGGGTGGTGCGAGTCATCTGCAAGGAACCCCGCCACAAGCAGAGGCAGGGGTAGCAAATCGGTAGTTAACGGGCCGATTTCACGTTATAATTTCGGGTTTCCTTTTCGGCGGATAAACGGAGCAGGGTATGGCCCGCATAGCGGGAGTCAACATTGCGAATCACCAGCATGCCGAGATCGCGCTGCAGGCGATCTTTGGCATCGGGCGGGCGCGAGCGCAGGCGATCTGCGCTTCAGCCAAGGTCGACAAGCATTCTAAAATCAAAGACTTGTCAGAGTCCGACATGGAGCGTCTGCGCGAGCAGGTCGCAAGATTTACCGTCGAGGGCGATTTGCGTCGCGAGGTGTCGATGAATATCAAGCGGCTGATGGACCTCGGCTGCTATCGCGGCACCCGTCATCGCAAGGGACTGCCGGTTCGCGGCCAACGTACCCGCACCAACGCGCGCACGCGGAAGGGTCCGCGCAAGGCCGCGGTCAAGATTACCGCTGCGGCCCCGAAGGCCGGCTGAGCAAGCGAGGATCCCGCACATGGCAAAACCGCCCGTCGCACCGACCGCCGCAGCACGCGTTCGCAAGAAGGTGAAAAAAAACGTGGCCGAAGGCATCGCCCACATTCACGCCTCGTTCAACAACACGATCGTCACCATTACCGATCGCCAAGGCAACGCCTTGGCGTGGGCGACCTCGGGCGCCGCAGGCTTCAAGGGCTCGAGGAAATCGACTCCGTTCGCCGCCCAAGTTGCCGCCGAGCAGGCCGGCCGCGCAGCGCAGGAGTGCGGCGTCAAGAATCTCGAGGTGCGCATCAAGGGGCCCGGCCCCGGACGAGAATCGGCGGTGCGCGCCCTCAATGCACTCGGTCTGAAGATCAGCAGCATTGCGGATGTGACGCCCGTACCCCACAACGGTTGCAGGCCGCCGAAAAAGCGGCGCATATAGAGGAATACGCATGGCCCGAGATCTCGATGCCAAGTGCCGCCAGTGCCGCCGCGAGGGGGAGAAGCTCTTCCTCAAGGGCGAGAAATGCTTCACCGACAAATGCGCGATCGAGCGCCGCAGCTATGCGCCGGGGCAGCACGGGCAGAAAAGCGGCGGCCGCATGTCCGATTTCGGCAAGCAGCTGCGGGAGAAGCAGAAGCTGCGCCGCATATACGGGCTGCTCGAGCGCCAGTTCCGCAAGACCTATGCAGAGGCCTCGCGCAGCAAAGGCGTGACGGGCGAGCGTCTTCTGCAGTTGCTGGAGTCGCGCCTGGATACCGTTTCGTACCGCATGGGGTTCGGTGCGAGCCGCACCGAGGCTCGCCAGATCGTCCGCCATAACGGCATCCTCGTAAACGGGAAGCGCGTCAACATGCCTTCCTACCAGGTGCGGCCGGGGGACATCGTCGAAGTCGCGCCCAAGACGAAAGAGCAGCTTCGCGTCAAGGGCTCGCTCGCTGCGGCCGAAACGCGCGGCTTCCCGGAATGGATCGAGGTCAATGCAAAGGAAATGAAAGGCACGTTCAAGGCGCTTCCGGCACGTTCCGATCTGCCTTCCACGATCAACGAAAGCCTGGTGGTCGAGTTGTATTCGAGATAACGCGGCACTCGAAGTATCCGGCGCAAGCCACATATCGTATTGAGGGTCTTACATGCAAACCAGTGGATTTCTGAAACCGCGCATCATCGACGTCCAGGGCATTGCCCCTAATCATGCCAAAGTCGTGATGGAGCCGTTCGAGCGCGGGTATGGCCATACGCTCGGCAATGCGCTGCGCCGAGTCCTGCTTTCGTCGATGCCCGGATTTGCAGCGACCGAAGTGCAGATCGCGGGAGTGCTTCATGAATACTCGACGATCGAAGGTGTCCAGGAAGACGTCGTCGATATCTTGCTCAACCTCAAGGGCGTGGTGCTCAAGCTTCACAACCGAGAGGACGCGCTGCTCAATCTGAAGAAGAAGGGCGAGGGTCCGGTGACCGCAGGCGACATCGAGGCCACGCACGACGTCGAGATCATCAACCCTGAGCACGTGATCGCGCATCTCTCTCCGGGTGGCAAGATCGAGATGCAGATCAAGGTCGAGAACGGCCGCGGATATATCCCCGGGAATCTTCGCGTCGTCCCCGAGGAATCCAAAGGGATCGGCAAGATCATACTGGACGCTTCGTTCTCGCCGGTCAGGCGTGTGTCTTATTCGGTCGAATCGGCGCGCGTCGAGCAGCGCACCGACCTCGACAAGCTCATCATCGACATCGAGACGAATGGCGTCATCGAGCCCGAGGAGGCGATCCGTTACGCAGCGAGGATCCTGGTCGATCAGCTTTCCGTTTTCGCGGCGCTCGAAGGCACGGCTCCGGCGGTCGAGGAAAAGAAGGCCCCGCAGGTCGATCCGATCCTGCTGCGTCCGGTGGACGATCTTGAGCTCACCGTGCGCTCGGCGAATTGCCTGAAAGCGGAAAACATCTATTACATCGGCGACCTGATCCAGCGCACCGAGACCGAGCTTCTCAAGACGCCCAATCTAGGCCGAAAATCGCTCAACGAAATCAAGGAAGTGCTGGCTTCGCGCGGACTGACGCTCGGCATGAAGCTCGAGAACTGGCCGCCGGCGGGGCTGGAGACCGCGCGGACCGCGTGATCGAGGCGGAGGTACAAGAAGATGCGCCACCGCCACGGACTCAGGAAGCTCAATCGCACCAGCAGCCATCGCCTGGCGATGCTGCGAAACATGACCGTTTCGCTGTTGAAACACGAGATCATCCAGACCACTCTTCCCAAGGCAAAGGAGCTGCGCCGCGTGGTCGAACCGATGATTACGCTCGGCAAGCAAGCCACGCTCGCCAACCGGCGCCTCGCCTTCAACCGCCTGCGCGACCGCGGCATCGTTGCAAAGCTCTTTTCCGAGCTGGGGCCGCGTTACGCGAAGCGAAACGGCGGCTACCTGCGCATCCTGAAATACGGGTTCAGGAAGGGAGACAATGCGCCGATGGCGCTGGTAGAATTGCTCGACAGGCCTGAGCCGAAGGAAGGGGCCAAGGCAGAGGCCGCCAAAGAATAGTCGTTTCGCCTGACCAAAAGAAAAGGCCGGATCGCTCCGGCCTTTTTTGTTTCTGGTACAGGTGCGAAGTCAGGCGGCAAGCGCCAGTCTGGGACGAACCGAGGTATTGAGTATGTTGCGAGAATCTGACTTGCGGGCGCTAGAGAGGGAGATCAGTGAATTCTCCTGGTTAGCTACCGCGTACATTGCGATATCGTTCCTTGTCGCCGCCACCGAACACATCGCGGGTCTCGACTGAATTGCAACTG
>VBCJ01000249.1 GCA_005884335.1 Betaproteobacteria bacterium
GGATCTTGCCCATCACCTCGATCACTTTGGGGGCGAACGCGGCCTTGCCGAGCTGAGCCGTGAGGAATACCGCATCGGCCACGATCTCGGCGATCATCTGCTGGCGCATCAGATCATGCTGTTGTCGGTTCTCCATCGCACGATGCTCCGTTGCCTGCACACGAGCTTGGCCGGGTTGACCTCGCATCGATCTTTGGACCGATTCGAAGGATTGAGGTTGCCTAGTCAGTGTAGGGAGGGCTTCTTGAGAAGATCCTGGCGGTCGGCCGAGGACACGCGAACTCGGGATACCGACCCCTCACGCACCAGAGTCATCGGAACTTCGACCCCCGCGGAGCCGGTGCTCCAGATTTTCCGGAACAGGTCGGCAAGCCCACTGACTCGTTCGCTCGCGACCTCCATCACGATGTCGCCTACCTGTACACCGGCGCGCTCTGCGGGCCCGCCGCCCGCTAGACCCGAAACCACGACATGTCCTTTGACTTCCGTCGCATAAAGGCCGAGCCAAGGCCGGGCGGGCCGGCGCGCTCGGCCGAGCTTCACCAGGTCCTCGAGGATCGGCTCGAGCAAGTCGATCGGCACGATCATGTTGCCCTGCACGGTGCGGCCGCCCAATTCTTCCTGAACCATCAGCGAGCCTATGCCGAGCAGCCGCCCTGCTCCGCTGATCAGCGCTGCGCCGCTCCAATGGGGATGCGCCGGGGTGGTGAAGAGCGCGTCATCCAGTACGTACTCCCAGTAGCCGGCAAACTCTCGCCTGGCGATGAGCTTGGCCTTGAGCGCATGCTTGCGGCCGCCGTGACCGGCCACGACGACATCGTCGCCGACGTGGCAAGAAGCCGCAGTGCCCCGTGAAAGCGCCGGCGCGGCCAGCCTGCCCAGCGGCTGCACCAATCCGAAGCCGGTCGCCTGATCATAGGCAAGCGGATGACCCGCGACCGCCGCGCCCTTGTTCGTGTTCAGCCAAATGGTCGTCGCTTCGGTGATCAGATAGCCGATGGTGAGCACGAGTCCATCGTCGCGGATGACGACGCCATTGCCGATCCGTTCGGTACCGAGGATTCCGGCGGTAAAGGCGTCCTCCGGAACCTCGGAGCGCAACAGCACCATCGAGTCGAGCGCCGCCTCCAGGTCGAAGCGCAACTCCTCGGCATTGGGCTGCATCTCGGGCGGAAACGCCCAGTTGCTCAGGTCCGCCATGGGATTTCCCGCGAAATCTCGCCCCTTCATTCTATGGCAGAGCCCGGCTTCGTGTCAGCTCCCGCGCGATAATTTTCCCGGTACACTGCCTTCGTCAAGGATGGCCATGAACATTCCAATCAGCATCGCGATGGCTTCCAATCCGAGGACCTGGCCGATTTTCGACGGCAGGGTGACACCGGACGGGATCACGCTCATACCGAGCTCCGTGCATCCGTCGGAACTCTTCTGGCGGCAGCTGCGCTTTGCCGATTTCGACGTTTCCGAAATGTCGTTTTCCTCGCTGATCATGGCAAGGTCGAAGGGCGATGACCGCTGGGTCGGTCTGCCGATTTTTACCACCAGAAAATTTTTCCATGCCGAGATCCTGGTGAGAAGGGATTCCGGGATCGATCGGCCCGGCGACCTGAAGGGACGGCGTGTCGGCGTTCCCGAATACCAGCAGACCGCCGCGCTGTGGACGCGGGGCGTACTCGAGCATGAGTTCGGTGTCGCCCCGAAGGACATGCAGTTCTGGATGGAGCGGACTCCTTCGCACAGCCACCGCGGAGCGATCGGCTTCTCACCGCCGCCCGGGGTGACGATCAACCAGATCCCGCCGGAGAAAAGCATCGGATCGATGATGCTCTCGGGAGAACTCGATGCGACGATCCACTACATCGTGAATTCCAACCTCGTCGACCGGAGCACCGCCGACCTGTGGAACCACCCGGCCGTCAAGCCCCTCTTCCCCGATCCGGTGGCCGAAGGCATCCGCTATTACCGGAAGACCGGCATTTTTCCCATCAACCATGGAATGGTGATCCGGAGGGAGATCGTCGAGAAACACCCCTGGGTCGTTCTGAATCTGTACAAAGCGTTCGAGCGCGCGAACGAAATCGCGAACCGCGAACGCCTGGAGCACGCCGAGTATCACCGCGCTGCGGGACTGCTTTCGGGCGAAGCGAAGGACGCGCTGGGCGTGCAGCTCGTGCAGCACGGCATCAAAGCCAATCGCAAGGTGCTCGAAACCGCCGCGAGCTACTCGCACGAGCAGGGTCTGACTTCGCGGCCGGTGGCTCTCGAGGAGGTTTTTGCCGCTAGCGCGATGGAACAGTGAAAGCGGGCTGGCCGCTCACTGCGCCGCGGCCCCTTTCCCGAGCAGCGCCTCGCGGAAACGATGCTTCAGATGGGCGCCGTCCCGCGGCGGCAGGACGAGCGGCAGTGCGTCAGGTTTTACCTTCACCTGAAAAAAGAGTGGACCTCTGCCCCGATAGATGCTCGAGCGCACGGCCGCGATCTCGGTATTTCTGCGGATGATGCGGGAATCGGCAAACCCGCACGCGCTGGCGACCGCCGCCAGATCGGTTCCGTAACCGGTATGCGTTTTCTGCATGCCGGTTTCACCGTAGCGCTCGTTATCGAGCACCACGACGGCGAGCTTGCGCGGGCGCTGTGCACCGATGGTGGCGAGACTCCCCAAGCCCATCAGCATCTCGCCATCCCCGGTGACGACGAGCACTCTGCGCTCGGGCTGAGCGAGCGCAAGGCCCAGACCGATCATGCACGCCGACCCCATCGCGCCCCACAGAGGGAAGGTGAGCGGATGGTCGCCCGCCGCGGTGCAATCCCACGCGGCCGATCCGAGCCCGGCGACGACAAGCAGCGCGCCGCGCCGCTCGAGGAGCGAAGCCACGACCTCGCGGCGATTGAGCGCCTTCACCGCTTTTCCTCGAAGGATTTCACGCCAATCAGCTGCTGCGAGATGAGGAGTGCCACCGCACTTTGTTCTTCGAAGGCGATCTTCGCCGCGGTATTTGCAACCGCGCTCGCCTCTTCGGCGCGCTCCAGACGCAGGGTGTGCACGCCGGCGAGGCGCAGCGCCTCCGGCGTCGCCTGACCCATGGGAACCTGCCAGGGATTGCGCTCGCCCGTCTCGCCGCGCATGGTGACCAGCATCAGCAGCGGAAAGCCGCAGTTCGACGCGAGGGTCAGCGCATTGACGCAGTTGCCCACCCCGCTCGATTGCATGAGAAGCGCACTGCGCTCGCCGCCCAGCCATGCGCCCGCGGCGAGACCGATGCCTTCCTCTTCGCTCGTGAGAGGCAGCGCGATCATGCCGCGATCTGAGTGGCAGAGCTCGATCAAGCGCTTGTGGCCTGCATCGGGCACATAAGACACTTGCCGCACGCGCTGTGACTTGAGCGCGCTATGGATCGCGGCGGGCCAGTCGATGACCTCGGCGGAGGACGATTTCGATGTTTTCCTCTGCACTATTCGCCCCGATCAAGCAGCCGATGCCGCACCCGAAAGTTCCGGGCTTTCCTGAAACCGGCAAGTTCGTCCCGAAACGCGCGCAAGGGAAACGACGCTTCGCCCCTGCGCCATACAAAAGACGTCGTCACCTTGCCTTGATTCCCCGCCAGCGGGTACACCGAAACGTTTCTCGTGCCGCGGATCGTTTCCAATACCGATCGAGGCGCGAGTGCGATGCCGGTGCCGGAGGCGACGCAGGCGATAATGGCGTGGTAGGAGCTCAGCTCCAAAACCCTGTCCGGAGCGATTCCGCCCGCGGCGAGCCAGGCCTTGAGGCGGCGCCGGTACGCGCATCCGGAGGGGAAAGCGACCACGGTATCGGTGCGCACATCCTGTGGCCGACGTATCTTCGCGTGCGAGCGCGGCGCGACCACGACCAATTCCTCCAGGAACACCGGCACGGCCTCGACCGGGGCGGCCGAGTCGCATTCGGCGACAAAGGCCGCTTCCAGTTTGCGGCCGAGCACCGCCTCGACCAGCGAATCGGTCGTGCCTGTCGCCAGCTCCACCCGCACCGCCGGATATTTTTCGTGGTAGCGGGACAGGAGCGGCGGCAGGCGGCTCGCCGCGGTGCTTTCCAGCGTGCCGATGCGCAACACGCCGCGAGGCGTATCTCCCAGCACGGCGCTTCGCGCCTGCTCCGAGATTTTAAGGAGCTGATCCACATAGCCGAGAAACAACTCCCCCGCGGGGGAAAGAAACAGGCGGCGCTTTTCACGCACGAATAACTGGGTTCCCAACGAGGCCTCAAGCTGCTGAATCCGCGTGGTCACATTGGACTGGACGCGGTGCAGTTTGCGCGCGGCCGGGCTGATTCCGCCCTCGTCGACGACGGCCTTGAATACCTGCAGGGCGGCAAAATCCACATTTCTCCAATCGAGAACGAATCGTTCACTATTATTCAGTTGCCAGGATGGTTTAGTCAACTTAGCTTAGCTTTCCGAGTCAAGGCTCTACGCGGAGGTGCGCGTGCCATTGCAAACCGAGTTGATGCGGCGATTGAAAATGATCCATCCGGTCATCCAGGCGCCGCTCGCGGGCGGCGGGGACACGCCGGACCTGGTCGCCTCCGTCGGTGAAGCCGGCGGGCTGGGGTTTATCGGCGGGGCCTATCTCACGCCGCGGCAGATCCTCGAGGCGGCACGGGCGGTGCGCGCGCGCACGGCCCGGCCCTTCGGGATCAGCCTCTTCGCGCCGCAACCCCCGCCGGACGCGCCGAAAGATCCGCGACCGGCTCTGGAATGCGTCGCGCCATTCTACGCGGAGCTCGAGCTGCCGCCGCCGCAGGCGCCCGCCTTGGCCGCCGACTCGTTCGCTGAACAGCTCGCTGCGGCGCTCGAG
>VBCJ01000250.1 GCA_005884335.1 Betaproteobacteria bacterium
GGGGCTCGCCGCGCTCTCCGAGCGGGACAAGCGCCTCGGCAATACCGGCATCGCCGCGATCGAGGCCGGAGTCACCGGCCTCGCTGCAAACCTGGGAATCAAATACGCCGTCGGCCGCGCCCGCCCGGTGGACGAGAAGGGGCCGGCCGATTTCGAGCCGTTCAAGCGCCCCGGCTCGTCCTTCCCCTCGAACCACGTGACCGTCACCTGGGCTGCAGTGACGCCGTTTGCAAAGGAGTACGACGCGCCGTGGCTCTACGGAGTAGCCGCACTGGCCAACGCCGGAAGAATCGCCTCGCGCGAGCACTGGTTGTCGGATACGGTGGCGAGCTCCCTGCTCGGTTTCGCGATCGGCGACTTCTTCTGGCAGGAGCGCCGCAAGCCCGACGACAGGTCGCCGAAAGTCGCGGTGGGACCGGCCGGCGTAAGCTTGATGTGGGAGACGAAGTAGTGTCGACGACGATGACCACCCCGGCGGCCTTCGGCCGCCACCCCTCCTTAAGAAAGGAGGGGATTGCCCTTGCGCTTGTGCTCTGCGCGTTGTCTGCCGCTGCGCAGGCTCAGTCCAAATGTCTTGTGCTCGATCCGGAGCTGCAAGCTTCCTACTCCGGCGGCTGCAAGGACGGCAAGGCGGAAGGGCCGGGGACGGCGAAGGGGAGCGCCGTTTATTCCGGGGAGTTCCGCGTTGGGAGAAAGCACGGCCGCGGCGTGAAAACCTGGTCGTGGGGCGATCGCTACGAGGGCGAGTTCGCGGACGACGCCAAGCACGGCACGGGCGCCTACACCTGGGGCGAGCGCTCGGCTTTCGCAGGGGACCGCTACGAGGGCGGATTCGCGAACGACAAGCGCAACGGTTACGGCGTCTATCTCTGGGCGAGCGGCGACCGCTACGCCGGGCCGTGGAAGGACGACGCCGTGGCGGGGCGGGCGACGCCGATGATGATCGCGAGATTCCGGGCCACCAGCGAATCGCTCGCCGCCATGGCGAAGCCCGGTGTCAAGCTGTGCCACGAATCGACCCTGGGGGTCGGGTCGAAGGAATGGACCGAGGGCGAAACGCAGGCCGTGAACCGAGAGTCGCGACGGGTATCGGTCAAGGTCACCCAGCTCGGCCCTGCGCCGCTCTTCGTGGCCGGGACGCGGGTCGCCCTCGGTGAAGTCGTCTGGGACGATCCGCTCAACTGGATTCCGTGTCGGTGACGCAGCTCTCCCAACGCCACCGGCGAATCTGGCTTCTCCTGGGCTGGGGGATGGTCGTCGCGGTCGTGGTCTTGTCGCTCATCCCGCTCGACGTGGATCTCGTCCAGAATGAGGACAAGCTTGCGCATTTTGTTGCGTACGGCAGCCTGGCGTTCTGGTTTGGAATGCTGATCGAGGGCCGCGGGCGCGAGCTTCGGATCGCAGTCGCGTTCGCCCTGATGGGCGTGGCGCTCGAGTTCCTCCAGGGATTGACCGACTACCGCACCTTCGAGATCGCCGACATGGTTGCGAACGCGATGGGCGCGGCCTTCGGCTGGGGACTCGCTCAAACCCCGCTCAGGAACGTTCTCGAGTGGGTAGAGCGAGCGATCGATGCCTTGACTCGAAACCCCTGAGCTTCAAAGCATCCGTGGGTTGTCGTTCTGAGGACCCAGGCCGCTTTAATCCTTCACCCGCGCGATCCTCACGACTTCCGGGATGCGCCTCAAGGCGCGCATCACCTTGGCGAGGTGCAGGCGGTTGGCGACCTGCAGGGTGAAGTGCATGGTGGTGTAGAGGCTGCGCTCCTCGTCCATGTTGACGTTGTCGATGTTGGAGCCGGCCTCGGCGATCTCGGTGGCGACCTTGGCAAGAACGCCGCGCTGGTTGGCGACCGTCACGCGGATCCCGACGTCGAACATCTTGTCGGTTTCCGGCGCCCATTGCACATCGAGCCATTTTTCCGGATCGCCGCGCGATTTGGCCGCGGTCGGGCAGTCATGGGTGTGCACGACCAGCCCCTGGCCTTTCTTGATGAACCCGACGATAGGATCCCCGGGGATGGGGTTGCAGCACTTGGCAAACTGCACGGCGAGTCCTTCGGAGCCGTGGATCACGATCGAGCCGGCCGGCCCCTTTCCTTCCGCCTGACGAGGCTCCGTCAGCGTCAGCAGTTTCCTCGCGACGATCGCCGCGAGCCGCTTGCCCAGGCCGATGTCGGCCGCGATTTCCTGGCGCGATTTCGCCCCGAGGTCGCGGATCAGCCTGTCCCAGCGCTCCGAGGTTGCCTCGGAGGATTTCGCGCCGAGCGCGCGCACGGCCTGCGTGAGCATGCGCTCGCCGAGCGCAGCGGCTTCCTCGTATTGCATGGTCTTCAGGAAGTGCCGGATTTGCGAGCGCGCCTTGCCGGTCTTCACGTAGGACAGCCAGGCCGGGTTGGGGTGTTCGTGCGCGGCGGTGATGATCTCGACCCGGTCGCCGTTCTTCAGCTCGGTTCTGAGCGGAACGAGCTCGTAGTTGATTCTCGCCGAGGCGCAGCGGTTGCCGATGTCGGTGTGCACCGCGTAGGCAAAATCCACCGCGGTCGCGCCGCGCGGCATCGCCATGATCTTGCCCTTGGGAGTGAACACGTAGACCTCGTCCGGAAAGAGGTCCACCTTGATGTGCTCCAGGAATTCGGCGGGATCGCCCGAGGTGTGCTGGATGTCGAGCAGCGACTGCAGCCATTTGTGGGTGCGCTGCTGCACTTCGTTGATTTCCGCGTCCGAGCTCTTGTACAGCCAGTGCGAGGCGACGCCGGCGTCCGCGATGCGGTTCATGGCCTGCGTGCGGATCTGGACTTCGACGGGCATGCCGTAAGGGCCGATCAAGGTCGTGTGCAGCGACTGATAGCCGTTGACCTTCGGGATCGCGATATAGTCCTTGAATTTTCCGGGGACGGGCTTGTACAGGCTGTGCAGCGCGCCGAGCGCGAGATAGCAGGCGGGAATGTCCTTGACGACGACCCGGAAACCGTAGATGTCCAGCACCTGCGAGAACGACAGGTGCTTTTCGTGCATCTTGTTGTAGATCGAATAGATGTGCTTCTCGCGGCCGGTGACGAGGGCCTCGATCTCCGTCGACTGCAGGCGCTCCTTCAGCGCCTTGAGGATCTTGTCGACGACTTCACGGCGATTGCCGCGCGCCGCCTTCACCGCCTTGGCGAGGACTTTGTAGCGCCCCGGATAGAGGTTCGAGAACGCGAGTTCCTGAAGCTCGCGAAACAGGCTGTCGAGGCCGAGCCGGTTTGCGATCGGCGCGTAGATCTCCAGCGTCTCGCGCGCGACGCGCTGGCGCGTCGCGGGGCGGACCGCGTCGAGCGTTCTCATGTTGTGCAGCCGGTCGGCGAGCTTGATCAGGATGACGCGCACGTCGCGCGCCATCGCGAGCAGCATCTTGCGGAAATTCTCGGCCTGCGCGTCCGCCTGGGACTGGAACTCGATGCGATCGAGCTTGGACAGGCCGTCCACCAGCTCGGCCACCGGCTTGCCGAATCGCTCCGCAATTTGCTGCTTGGAGACCTCGGTGTCCTCCATCACGTCGTGCAGCAGCGCCGCCATCACCGCTTGCGCGTCGAGCTGCCAGTCCGCGACGATCTCGGCGACGGCGACCGGGTGCGAGATGTAGGGCAGGCCGCTCAGCCTGAACTGTCCCTGGTGAGCGGCATCGCTGAACTGGTAGGCTTCTTCGATGCGGCCGATGTCGCTCGGCTTGAGGTAGCCGAGGTGCTGCCTGAGATCGGTGATGGCGACAGCGGCCATGTTCAGACGCTGGCGCTGCGGGTTTGGCGCCCTCCCCTCCTCTCTTGAGGAGGGGTGGCGCGAAGCGCCGGGGAGGTTGGCCGTCTGCTCGACCACCCCGCCGGCTGCCGCCGGCACCCCTCCTCATCCGAGGAGGGGAGAGCGAAAGAAGATTTCAGTCCGTCACGGTCCGCGTTCACCCGGTGTGGACGCGGTTCAGGTATTCCACGCCGACCTTGCCCGCTGCGATTTCGCGCAATGCGATGACCGTCGGCTTGTCGCGCGTGGTCTCGATGTGCGGCGTGCCGCCCTGGGCGAGCTGGCGCGCGCGGTACGTGGCCGCGAGCGTCAATTGGAAGCGGTTGGGGATTTTCTTTAAACAATCTTCGACGGTGATTCGTGCCATGGGTCCTCTTCCTAGTCTAGCTAAATGATTTGAAGATTTCCGGATGCCGTGCGCTCTGGCGGGAAAGCATCAATCTGACTGCGCGCACAACGGCCATAAGGTCGCGCCGGGCTTCTTCAAACTCTTTGTTTATAATAACATAATCGAACTCGGCGACGTGACTGATTTCCTCGCGGGCGTCGCGCAACCGCCGCTGGATTGCTTCCTCGGTGTCCTGTCCCCGCCCCCGCAGCCGGCGCTCGAGCTCCTCTAG
>VBCJ01000308.1 GCA_005884335.1 Betaproteobacteria bacterium
CCTTCGCCGATCCGCGCAGCCACATCATCTTCGACGATGCGAAGACGTTCTTCTCGACGCACAACCGCAAGTACGACATCATCATCTCGGAGCCGTCCAACCCCTGGGTCAGCGGCGTCTCGAGCCTGTTCACGGGCGAGTTCTATCGGCTGGCGCGCCGCCATCTCAATCCGGAAGGAATCCTGGTCCAATGGTTCCAGACGTACGAGATCGACGCGAGTCTCGTCGCCTCGGTGCTGCGCGCGCTCGGCGAGAACTTTCCGGACTACGCCATTTACGCCGCCACGGGCAGCGACCTGCTGATCATCGCAGGCGAGACCCGGACGCTCGCGCGCCCGCTCGCCGAACTCACCGCGATGCCCGGCGTCGCCCGGGAACTGCGTCGCGTGCACGTGAATTCGATCTGGGACATCGAGGTCCGCCGGCTCGGGGGAAAACGCTCGCTCGCCCCGATGTTCCCGACCTACGGCGTTCCGGCCAATTCGGACTTCTATCCGTACCTCGACCTGCACGCGGCAAAGTATCGTGTCCTGCAGAGGACAGCCGCAGAGCTGACCGGCCTGCTCGCGTACAGCGTGCCGGTCGTCGCTCTGCTCGAAGGGAGCGGAAAGAGCGAGCGCACGGAATCGAGGGTGGACGGCGAGGAATACCTCGAAGCCCTCCAGCTCACGCGCCGCGCGCGGTACGCGAGGGATTTTCTCCTGCTCCATACGGCGCCGGAGCCCGTCGCGATCCCGCGCCCGTTCCAAAAGGACCTCGAGCTGACGCGCGCAAGGCTGATCGAGTGCCGCGATCCGGAGCGTTCCGACATCTGGTTCCATTCGCTTTACCAGCTGGCGCGCACGCTGAACCCGATGCTTTCGCCCAATGATGCAAAAACAGTCTGGGAACGAATCGAACGCGGGCCTTGCAGCTCACGCTTGGCGCCGGATGAGCGCCAGTGGATCGATCTGATGAAGGCGGTGGGGAACCGCGCTGCGCCGGACATGGCGCGGCTCGCCGAGGCGCTGCTTGCGAAATCGAGCGACCTTCCAGCCGGCCACCGGCAGTATCTGATCGCGGCGGGCATGGCAGGCTATCTCGCGCAAGGCAAGCGCGCCGAAGCGGGCGCCCTGTGGAGCCGCTATCCGAAAGATGTCGACAAAACCGGGGACGTAGGCCTGCGGCTGCTTTACGCCCACGCGTTCGAGCTCAAATAGCGGAGCGATTTCTAGCGCGCCCTTCCGGGAATGGGCCTGATCGGCGGCCTGACGTCGCCGCACTGCGCGCGATTGCGCAGCGCGTGATCCATCAGCACGCAGGCGAGCATTGCCTCCGCGATGGGTGTCGCGCGGATGCCCACGCAAGGGTCGTGGCGTCCGGTGGTCTGTACCGTGGTCGGCTCGCCTTTGCGGTCGATCGAGCGGCGCGGAAGGCGGATGCTCGAGGTCGGCTTGAGCGCGATGCTCACCAGGATGTCCTGGCCGGTCGAGATGCCGCCCAGCGTTCCGCCCGCGTTGTTCGAGAGAAAACCCTGCGGCGTCAGCTCGTCGCCGTGCTCGGAGCCTTTCTGCTCGATCGCGGCGAAGCCGGCACCGATCTCCACGCCTTTGACGGCGTTGATGCCCATCATCGCCGAAGCGATGTCGGAGTCGAGCCTGCCGTAGACCGGCTCGCCCCAGCCGACCGGAACGCCGCTCGCGACGACGTTCACCCGCGCGCCGCAGGAATCGCCCGAAGCGCGCAGTTCGTCCATGAACTGCTCGAGTCTCGGCACGATGGCCGGATCCGGCGAGAAAAAAGGGTTTTCGTCGACCGTATCCCAAGACTTGAACGCGATCGTGTTCGGGCCGAGCTGCGCGAGATGCCCGCGCACCTCGACGCTATACCGCTCGCGCAGCCATTTCTTGGCGATCGCGCCCGCGGCGACGCGGATCATGGTCTCGCGAGCGGAGGCCCGGCCGCCGCCGCGATAGTCGCGCAGGCCGTATTTCTGCCAGTACGTGTAGTCGGCGTGACCGGGGCGGAAGGTGTCGGCGAGCGCGCTGTAGTCCCTGCTCCTCTGGTCTTCGTTTCTGATGACAAAACCGATCGCCGTGCCCGTGGTCCTGCCCTCGAAAACGCCCGAGAGGATCTCGATGCGGTCGGACTCCTGGCGTTGCGTGACGTGGCGGGAGCTGCCGGGCTTGCGCCGGTTGAGCTCTCTCTGGATGTCGCTTTCCGTGAGCTCGAGCCCGGGCGGACAGCCGTCCACGACGCCGCCGTACGCGGGCCCGTGGCTCTCGCCAAACGAAGTCACGCAATACAGCAGGCCGAAGGTGTTGCCGGACATGGAAAGTCTCGCAAAGAACGCTCTGCGAGTTTAGCATAGGGGGCCGAGCGAACCCTTTGATCGGTATGGCCGAAAACGATCCCGACAAGCTGAGAGGCCCCGGTGGATTGACCCTGCGCCAGATCCACGAGCAGGTGCGGAAATCCGTCGCTCGCGACCGCGAAGCTCAGAAGATGAAAAACCGGCTCGCGCAGAAGCCGAGCCGTTGGCAGCGCTTCGTGCGTTACGTCTGGGACAAAAAGCGCGGCTAGTTTCAAGGCGCCGCGATTACCAGCTCGCGCACCACGCTCTCCAGACCCAGCACCACCCGCGCAAGCCTGTCGTAGTCGAGCTTGTCCGGTGTGTCGCGCAGCGTGTGGTAGTGCGGGTAGCGGAATGGCGCGGTGTCGGTCACCATCACCGCGGGCCAGCCGAAATTCCAGTAAGCCCACTGGTCGGACCAACTCACCCCCGCGATCGACTCCAGCCCCACCGCGCCCTCCGACGGAAACGCTGCGTGGCGCCTGAACGAACCGATGACCCGGTGCAAAAGACTTCGGGAGGGCGGATTGGCGACGAAGCCGATGAAGTCGCCCGTAGACGGATAAAGCAGATTGAAGGGAAACGGATAGCGCTGGCTTCCCGGTGCGTCGCTGTACCAGCCGATGGTCTCGAGGGACAGCATCGCGACGACCTCCCTCTCCCCGAGGGCAAGGCCGTTCGCGTGCACGAGGCTGCCCATTTTTTCCGTCGCGAACCAGGGCAGCTCCTCGTTGACGTAGAAAACCAGCCGCATCTCCAGCCCCTCGGCGGGCTGGACCGATTTGAGCAGGCGCGCAAGCTCAAGCAGCGCCGCCACGCCCGAGCCGTTGTCATTCGCCCCGACGGCGCCCTGCGCCGAATCGTAGTGGGCCCCGATCACGATGAGCCGGGCCTTTCCCGCACCCGGGCCGGTGCGCCGCACCTCCAGATTTCGAACCTTCACGCCCTCCGCCTCGAATTCCTGGCGGGAGACGGCGTAGCCCAAGCCGGAGAGCGTCGCTTCGATGTAACGCGCGGAACGCTCGAGCGCTTCGGGATGCCCGACGTTGTGCTCTTCGCTCGCCACGGCGACGACGTGTGCCTTGAGGTTCGCGAGGAGCTGCTGGTCCCCGACGCCGAGCGGCTGCAGCGGACCCCGGTGGCGCGTGCCGGGCATCGCCGTCATGAACCAGACGGCGAACCCGACGAATGCAACGAGGATCGAGAGGACGGTGAGTGCGATACGGACTCTCGCGGGCTTCAAAGGCTATTCGGGCCAGTTCTTGATATAG
>VBCJ01000309.1 GCA_005884335.1 Betaproteobacteria bacterium
GATCGCGTAGTAGGTCTGGCGGTACCACTGATTCGAAGTGAACCAGGTGATATTTGGGTTGGTAGGGCTTATGTTGGTAAGGCGCGGCAGATAGGGCGCAGGGAGAGGTACGGTGATCGTGACCTTAGCGTTGGTGTCCCGTGCATTCTGCAGCCGCCCAGTGTAGGTGACCGCACCACTTCCGTCCGCCCGCGCCACAAAACTCCGTGTGGGCGGGTTTGGCGGACTACCGATCGCACTCCATTGGCCGTATGGCGTGCCGTCGAGCGGAATGCCGCCCCGGTCGACCATCACTATATTCGAATCGTCAGGGGCAACCATGGACGGGCCGGCAAACGACATACTCGCATTCGCCAGGAGAATCTCCAGCTTGATGTCCGGGCGATCGTCCCAGCCGCCGGCGCCGGAGCAGCAGTAGTTAACTGTACAGGTCACGGTCTGCGGCGGCGGAGGCGAACTGATCGAGCAGGTCGTCGGGTTGGGGGAGATAGTGTTCGTCGTTCCGTCGTAATATCCGGTGCCCGACCCGACGATGCTCGTGGCGGTAGCGCTCGCCCACGTGAGCCAGGTAAGATCGGCCGTCAAGGGTAGCAAGCCCATCGTCTGATTTGACGCGCCCTGATAGGCAGACTGCCCGGCGGGCGGCGCGACAAACGGCGCGGCAAACGGGTAGGCACCCCATTTGCCGAAATAATCCTGGAGGAGGGGTTTCACGTCGCGCTCAATCCGCGCGGCAACGACCGGTTCGACTGCGGCCATCAGGTCGGCCTGCGTGATCACGAGCAAGCGGTCATTGGCCGTGCCAGAGGGTATGGCAACGCTGCTGAACACATAGTCGGGTGTACTCGCCGTGACGCCTTCTAGATAGGCAGCGGGATTGTTGTGCTGGGCTATATGGTCTTGCCCTGAAAGCGCCTCGCCAGGGGCAATAACGACGGCGACCACGTTGCTCGCAGGCGCCGCGCCGGTAACCGTCAGCAGCCCCGGCGTGTCGCTATTGATGATGTTGGCCGCATTCTTGTAAAAGTTGGACGAAACTGCGTACCACAGACGCTCTCCGCTTGCGTCTCTCAGATCTTCGCTGCCTATCGTCGCCCACGGCAACCGACCGACGCGATCCGCAGCAGCGGGGCAGATTCCTGGGGACACACCGGTGTCGTTGTTGTCAGGGCAAGGCAGGCCACCGGGTTGGTTTGTCGTTTGAAACTTATAAGCCTGCCACTGCTCAGAAGCGGCATACGCAATAAGCGCCGCCTTCGCCTTCCTCAGCGCGCTCATGCTGCGATCCTCGCGCTCGTTGGTGTTCCCGGCGCTGGTGAAATTGAGGGCGCTCGCTATGAGGAAGGCGGCGAACAAAGCTGCCAGGGACAGGAGCGCGATCAGCGCAAAGCCGCGCTGGACCCGCGCTGACTCTCCACGGTGCACGCGGAGCCTCACGGCTTGCGCTCGCGTTCTCTGGGAGGAGTTGCGATTCTTCCGTCTACGGCGGGATCCCTGATCTCGCCGCGGACCTTGTCGAGGGTCTGCCCGATCTTGAGGCTGACCGAAGGCGCGCCCTCGCCGCCGGGCAGGGTCACCCTGGCCGGATCGCGCGGTTTCCTCGCGTTGTCCTGTGGAACCCCGTTGATCCAAGTGGTGCTCCTGCCCGAGGAGCGCGACACCTGGCCGTTGACCGTGACGAAGCTCTCGACGACCACGGCGGTCTCCTGGATGTTGGCCTGGCGGCGGCGGTCGAGGTCCTGGCGCTGCTGCTCCGTAAAGAAAAGGCGCCCGAGAATTTCCTGGGCCGCGGCGGGGCCCGCCGCTAGTCCGAGCAGGAATCCCACGAAAAAAAGCCGTCCTGCAATTCCGACGCGCTTCTTTCCGGTAGCGGATTTGAGTCGCATTCTCTGGCTCAAGCGGGCTTGATCCCTCTTACCGAGACCAGGTCGACCTGGCACTCGGCTCGCAGGCGGGGTTGCACCGTCGTGGCGCCCGGCGCCGCGCCGCGCTCAATCCGAGTCACGGTGCAATTTCGCACGGACACGTGCGCCTTGATGCCTGCCTGCAGGTCCGCCAGGAAATTCAAAAGGTCACCCTCGTGCAGCAGCAGCATGTCGAGCTTCAACCGGCTCACCACGAAATCGGCGGCGCCGGTTGCGACCAGCCCGGGGTAGTCGAGCGGCTTTTGAGCATCGAAGTTGTACCTGATCTCGAAAAGCCTCCGATCGTTCTTGATCCTCGCTATCGATTCGATCCAGTCGAGCCGGCTCTGCTCGCCCACGATGCCGCGCTGGCGCATCTGCTCGTAGTACACCAGGTCATCGCGGATCTCGCGCTCTTCCTCCGCGACTCTCAAGACCCGCTCCTGGGCCGCCACGCGGCTCAGCCTGGTCGCGTCCTGTGCCGTTCTCGCCTCGCCCAGGTAGTAGCCGCTGGCGATCAGGCTGGCTGCACCCAACACGAGCAGCATGATGGCTGCGGCGAGCGGCATGCGCAGGCGCTTGAGGTCGTCGCGGGTGACGTTCATGTGCCGCGCCGCTTGACTACTACCACCGAGAACTGCGGCACTTCCTCTCTCCTTGCCGCCCCGATGTCGCCGGCGAGGCTTTTTTCCGCGTTGATGTCGAACGGCAGTTGCATGCGCGTCACTTCGGTGCCGGGGCGCCTGCGCAGCGCCTCGCTGAATTGGTTCACCAGTGCGGTCACGGCGCGGAAGTCCGAGGCCTGCTGCACGACGAGCTTGCCCGAAATCTCGGCGGTTTGGGTCTGAAACTCGGCGCCCGCGGCCAGTGCCTGCGCTGTCGGCTGGGCGAAGGGCGCCTTGGGCGTCTCGCGGCCGGCCGCCGATTTCGCTCCGGTGCCGAACTCCCAATCGATCTTGTCGATTTCGATCTGGGGCAGGGCTGTGACCGCTTCGCTGATCTCGACGAACATCCTGCCGGGCGAAGCGCTTTGCCGCAGGAGCGCTCGGTAGTTCTTGACGATGGCTTTGAGGTTTTCGCTGGAGATCGGCGTCTTGGGGAAACGCGTCTGCAGTCGAGCGTATTCCTCGGATGCGCGGGCTTCCTGCGTGCGATCATTCTGGGCTTGCTCGTTGACCTGATGGATATCAAGAAGTCTCACCGCCGAAAAGAGGAAGCAAAAACCGAACGCCGCTGCTCCGGTGGCTAGAAGGGCCACACGCGCGCGCCACAAGTGATAGAAGCGCCGCAGGCGGTCGTCGGCATACTGTTCCCCGGAGGAGTAAGCGGCGAGCACGTGCAGAAACAGGCCTTCGGCGAGCGTCTCGGCTGGCGCTGATTTGAAACCCAGGCTGCTGGCTACCTTGTCGAGGTCGTGAACATGGAACTGCAGTCGGGCGGAATTGACGCAGGCCGCGTCGTAGAGCGCTATGTGCTCGCTCGGCGCAAGCATCAGCACGTCGAGCGCAGGCGCCTCGCGCGGCAGGATGCGGGTGTTGACGAGATACTGCTGAATCCGCAGCGACTCGGCGGCGCAATCCTGAGCGATCGCGCGGGGATCGGAGAAATCCACGCGGCCGAGGCGCGAGAAGCGGATTCGGCCGTTCTCGATGTAGCTCTGCCGCAATCCGGCCTGCTGCCGGCTCACCATCAGGTATCGCCCGCCCTTGAAACCGAGACGCTTCCCCGTCTGGGCCGCGACGAGCGCCACCGAGAATACCCCAACCACGCGGGCATCGTTCGAGCGCAAGGCCTCGAGCCAGGGCTGGAATTGATGCGTATTGGTAAACGACATGTAAAGAATCCGTTCCTCGCGCCGGCCCGCGTGGGTCTCCGACCCGAGGGAGAGCGAGAGGGCGAGCGATGTGTCGCGGTACCGCTGGGCGAGCTTGCGCGCAAGCAGCGAGCGCCGGTCTGCCCCGCGCACGTATGGGACGTTTTCCTGGAAGAAGTCTTCCTCGACCACGTCGGCGAGCACGTAGAAAAGGCTTCCCGGTGCGCCCGCCGCGTAGGTGGAGAATTCGGCGACGCCTCTCTCGTTCATGTCGAAAACGCCTTCCTTGTGCAGCTCGCCTTTTTCCCATAGATAGGCGGTGACTCGCTGGGAAGTGAAGTAACAGAGACGTTTGCTCGGCACGGCCTCTATACCTTGATCTTGCTGATGACGTCGTAAATCGGCCCGAGAACGGAGAGCATCACCCAGCCGAGAATGACGCCCAGGAGGACCGTCAGGGCCGGCTCGATGATCACCTGAATCTTGCCGATCGATTCGCGCACTTCGCGGTTGTAGAAATAGGATACGTTGAGCAGTGCCTTGTCGAGCGCGCCGGTCGACTCGCCCACCCGGAGCATTCTCACTACGAGCGGCGGGAAAAGTCCCACCTCCTGGAACGCCGCGGTGACGTTCTTGCCTTCGCTGATCTGCTGTCCCGCGAGCTTCAGGCCTTCCTGAATGACCAGATTGCCGGTGATTTCCTCCGAGCTGCGGATCGCATCCAGGATGGTGATCCCCGAGGAGTACATGAGAGCGAAAATGCTGGCGAAGCGCGACAGGATGATCTTGCGCAGGATCTCGCCCGCCACCGGGAGGGCGAGCTTGAAGCGATCGAGCTGGTAACGCACCGAGGGGTTGGCCCGAGCCGCCAGCTTGACGCCGATGAACAGGATTGCAGGGGCGGCCAGGAGAGCCCACCAGTAGCCTACGAAAAACGCCGAGACCTCGATCAGAACGCGCGTCTGCAGAGGAATCTGCTGCCCCATGTTCTTGATGAAGGCGACCATCTGCGGCACGAGGTAGATCATCAGGAAGAAAGTCACCATTATCACGATCGAGCCGACGAACGCGGGATAGAGGACGAGCTTCTTCATGTGCTCCGCCAGCTCGTCCTCCCATTTCAGGTTCTCGACGAGGCTTTTCAGCACCTCGGCGAGCTTTCCCGTGTCCTCACCTGCGCGGATCAGGCTCGTAAAAACCGGGTTGAAGATTTGCGGATACTGGGCGAGGCTCTGCGACAGCCTCAAGCCCCCCTGGATGCTCTCGATGACTCCCGACATGACTTCGCGAAATCGGGCATTTTCGATGCTGTCGCGCAGGTCGATCAGCGATTCGACGAGCGGCACCCCGGCTCCGATGAGCTGCTCCATGTGGAAGCAGAAGTTGATGAGCTCCGCGCGCTTGATGTCGCCCGAGCGAAGCAGGCTCCCGCCGTGACGGGTCGGTCCGCCCCGCACCAAGTCAAGGCCCATGCGCTTCAAGCGCAGCTCGAGGTCGACTAGATTGATCGCTTCGATCTGGCCGAGCATCGTCTTTCCCCGGGTATCGATGGCCTTGTAGGCAAAGAGTGCC
>VBCJ01000310.1 GCA_005884335.1 Betaproteobacteria bacterium
CAGGCGACGCGCGAGCCGGCCAGGTCGTCGTCGCCGAATTGACCGTACAGCCCGATGGCCGCACTCAGCCGATCGGCCGCGTGGTCGAGGTGCTGGGGGAGGCGGCGGATCCCGGAATCGAAATCGAGATCGCGCTCAGGAAACACGATTTGCCGTTCAAGTTCTCGGCGGAGGCCGAGGCGCTCGCGGCGAAGTTTCCGCCCGTACCGCGCCCGGGCGACCTTTCCGGCCGGGAGGATTTGCGATCGCTCGAGCTCGTGACCATCGACGGCGAAACGGCTCGGGATTTCGACGACGCCGTGTACTGCGAAAAGGCAAGCGAAGGGTTCCGGCTCGTCGTCGCGATCGCGGACGTCAGCCACTACGTGCGCGACGGCGACGCGCTCGACCTGGAAGCCCGTGATCGAGGCAATTCCGTCTACTTTCCCCGCCGGGTCATCCCGATGCTGCCGGAACAGCTCTCCAACGGCCTGTGCTCGCTCAACGCGGAAGTCGATCGCCTCTGCATGGCCTGCGACATCGCGGTCGGCGCGAAGGGTGAGATCGGCAGGTATCGCTTCTATCCGGCGGTCATGCGCTCGCGCGCGAGGCTCACCTATACCTCGGTGGCCGCCGCCCTTGCCGACCCGCGGAGCGAGGCGGCGCTGAAACTGAAAGGATTGCTGCCGCGCTTGCAGTTGTTGAATACTCTCTTCAGAGCGCTGCTCAAGGCGCGGGAGGAGCGCGGCGCGATCGATTTCGAGACGATCGAAACCCAATTCGTCTTCGACGGCGAGGGGCGCCTGGCGCGCATCGAGAAGGTCGAGCGCAACGATGCCCACCGCATCATCGAGGAGTGCATGCTCGCCGCGAACGTTTGCGCCTCGGACATTCTCTCCAAGCGCAAGCATCCGGCGCTGTACCGCGTTCACGAAGGCCCGACCCCGGAGAAGCTGGAAAGCCTGCGCGAGTTTCTCAGGGGATTCGGCCTCGCGCTCGAAGGCGGGGACAAGCCCACTGCGAAACACTACGCGAAGCTGCTCGAGACAGTGCGCAAGCGTCCCGACGTGCAGCTGCTCCAGACGGTGCTGCTGCGCTCGCTGCAGCAGGCGCAGTACAGCCCGGAGAACGTCGGCCACTTCGGGCTCGCCTACGAGCATTACACGCACTTCACTTCGCCGATCCGCAGGTATCCGGACCTGCTTGTCCACCGCGCCATCAAGGCGGTTCTCTCGGGTGGGCGCTACAACCCCGGCAACTGGGCGGAGCTAGGGAGCCACTGCTCGCAGACCGAGCGCCGCGCGGACGAGGCCACGCGCGAGGTCTCCGCTTGGCTCAAGTGCTATTACATGCGCGACCGCGTCGGCGAGGAGTTCGAAGGCTCGGTCTCGGCGGTGACGAGTTTCGGTATTTTCGTGGCGCTCGATGAATTCTACGTGGAGGGACTGGTGCACATCTCCGAGCTCGGGCAGGACTACTTCCACTTCGACGCCACCCGTCATCAATTGATCGGCGACCGCACCCGGAAGCAGTTCCGTTTGGCCGACAGGGTGAGGGTCAGGATCGTCCGGGCGGATCTCGAGACGAGCCGGATCGATTTTGTGCTCGCGGGAGAAACCGCGGGCGGACCGCGTCGCGTCCGATCCCTTCGCCGGCGCGCAAGATCTTAGGACAGCGCAGGATGAAGCCGACCCGCGCCATTTTCGGATTTCACGCGGTGCTTGCGCGGCTGCGCGCCGATCCGGCTTCGGTGACGGAAATCTATCTCGGTGAAGACCGGAAGGACGCGCGAGCGAAAGACCTCGCGCTCGCCGCGGAAAAGGCCGGGGTTTCGCTCATGCGCGTTCCGACCAAGCGCTTGGACGGTTTCTACGGCGGCGGCCGCCACCAGGGCGTGGTGGCGATGGCGTTCGAGAAACCCGCGCGCGAAAGTCTGGAGGACCTGCTCGACTCGGTGAAGGAAGCGCCCCTTCTGCTGGTGCTGGACGGCGTGACCGATCCGCACAACCTAGGGGCCTGTTTGCGGGTTGCGGACGCCGCCGGTGCGCACGCGGTGATCGCACCCAAGGACCGTGCCGCCGGCATCAGCACGACCGTGTCCAGAGTAGCGAGTGGCGCGGCCGAATCCGTCCCTTACTACATGGTGACGAACCTCGCCCGCACGCTCGATGAGTTGAAGGAGCGCAACGTCTGGATCGTCGGGGCGGACGAGCGCGCCGACAAGACGCTCTACGAGTCTGATCTGCCCGCGGCCACCGCCTGGGTGCTGGGCGCGGAAGGCGAGGGGGTGCGAAGGCTCACCCGCGAGCGCTGCGATCTCCTGGTGCGCATCCCTATGCGAGGGAGCGTCGAGAGCCTGAACGTCTCCGTGGCCGCCGGCGTGTGCCTGTTCGAGGCGCGGAGGAGGCGCGCGGCCGCATAGCGCGGTCACGGCGTTCCAGTAGCGCCGCGATTTCCTCGATTTCCGATGCGGCGCTCATCGATTTACTGAACGGAACGGCAGCCCTGTCGTACCAGTAGCGAGCGTTGTCCAGGTCGCCTTCGATCCGGTGCAGGAGCCCGTGCATGCGAAAGGCAAGCCTGTCGCGCATGCCCATGACGATCGCGTGGGCCTTGTCCCACTCACTCCTGCGCAGAAGAGAAAGAACCCTGCGATGCTGGTCGGTTGACCGGATCATGAAAGCGGCGGCGGAAGGTCGCGCGCGTCGTCAGCGCAGCGGCTCGCCGTTGCAGGAGAGCTCGACCCGCTCCCCGAATTCGTAGCGCAGCGCGCCGAGCACGCGGGTCTCCACGTTGCGGATGCTCGGGGTTTTTCCGCTGCCGAAGGCGCCGAGGGTAAAGGTGACCTCGCCCGTTTTCTCGTCGATCTGCGCCCAGGCCCTCGCCTCGGCGCGATCCAGCGCGTCGGTGACGACCCTGAGCATTTGCCCGGAGGTCACCTTCGGATCCTTGGCCGCCACGCGATAGTCGAAACCGACGACGTACTCGCATGCCGCAAGGAGAAGGCAGACTGCGGCGATGAGCCGGGCGTGTGAAATCATCGGCCCGACCGTCACTTCTTGAGCGCCGCGCCCGTCAACTGGGCGATCGCCGCCAGCGTTGTCTGCGCCGCGTTCAGCCCCAGCCGAAAATCCCTATCGGAGTACGTGGAGTACCGATCCATCGGCTGGTGCCAGTGGGGATTCCATCCGGCGCCAATCTGCATCCCTCGCTCGTGCTCGCGAACGCTGATCGCCGGAACGAGATCCATGAAAGGCGTGGAGTCGGTATTGGTCATGTGGTGGCCGACCGCAGCGGGATAATCGGTGGCGTATTTCTCGTTGGCGTCGCGGAAAAAGAAAGCCAGCTTCAGTGCCTGGTCCGCGAACTTCGCGCTGGACTGGAATTCGATGTTGACGTCCGCTTCGGGCCGCTGCTCCGGGCTGAGCGTGCCGTCCGCGCGAGGCATGCCGTGGTCGAACAGCACCATGTCGTGCTGGATCATTCCGAGCCACTTCGGTTCCGGATAGCGGCCTGAGCCGGGGGGATCCTCTTTTCCCTGGAGCGCCGCTCGCTGCGCAACGTAGGCGCGGGAGCCGTTAAGGCCCGTTTCCTCGTTGTTCCAGAGCGCGAATCGGATCGATCGCTCCGTCCGCACATCGGGACTGTTCAGCACGCGCGCCAGTTCCATGACCAGCGCCGTCCCTGAAGCGTTGTCATCGGCGGCTTCGCCCCAGCCTATTCCCTCCATGTGGGCGCCGATGATGTACATCTCGTCGGGCCGCGTCGCGCCGATTTTCG
>VBCJ01000311.1 GCA_005884335.1 Betaproteobacteria bacterium
CGACCGCAGCCAGGCCGCCCGCCCGCATTGCCGCCGCCCGCACGCGCCCAGGCGGCAGGTTCGCCGCCTTCGCGATGGCATCGAGCATGAAACCTTCGAGCGCGCCCTGGCGCAGCTCGCCGAGGAGCAGGCGCGCGAGGAAATCCTGCTCGGGCGCGGTCGCGCGCGCGAAGAGCTCGGCGAGCAGTCTCTGGCGTTCGGCCGCGGATCCTTCTCCCTTGATTTGCGAGATGCTCGCAAGTGCTTCGTCGACTTGCGCGAGGGTGAGGCGGGGCGAGCTTGCGCGCTTTGCGGCGCGCGCCTCCTTCAGCGTCGCGTAGCCGATCCCGATCCGGCCCTGGCGCGTGTCGCCGCTCAGGTACGCGACGCCGAGCGCGATCTCGGAAGGCTCAAGACGACGCAGGCACTGCGCGAGCGCGTCGATCTTCGCGAGGCGGCTGCGCGTCGCGGCGACGCGCTCGGAGGCGGCAAGGAGTTCGGCAAGCAGCATGATCGACAGCGGGAGAAAGACCTCTATGGCCTGCCGCGCTGCCCCGGCATCCCGAAGATTTCAGGCTTTGACCACCGCAGCGACGAAGAGCGCCCACGCGGCGAGGAAACCGAGGCCACCGATCGGCGTGATCGCGCCGAGCCAGCGCTCCCCGGAGAGCGCGAGCGCGTACAGGCTTCCGGAGAAGAGCACGATTCCAGCGAGCATCAGCCAGCCCGACCATTTCAGCAGCGCCGATTCCGGGAGCTGCGTTGCGACGAGCCCGACCGCGAGCAGGCCGAGCGCGTGATAGACGTGGTATTCGACGCCGGTGTGCCATAGCGCGAGCATCTCGGCCGACAGGCGGCTTTTCAGCGCGTGCGCACCGAAGGCGCCGAGCACCACTGCTGCAAGCGCCGCGAGGCCGCCCGCGGTGAGGAATAGCTTTGCACCTGTCGTCATTGCGATCCTTCGCGATAAGATAGCGAACCCGTCAAATCCACGCTACAACACGTGGCACAAATCGTAATCCCCAGCGTCGCCCGGCTCAAGGAGTGGGTCGGCCGGGAGGTCGCCGTGACCGACTGGTTCACCGTGAGCCAGGAGCGCATCGACGCCTTTGCCGGCGCGACCGAAGATGACCAGTGGATCCACGTCGACCGCAAGCGCGCGGCCGAGGAATCGCCTTACGGAACGACCGTCGCGCACGGATTTCTCACGCTCTCCCTCCTGCCGCACCTGATGCGGCAGGCGGTCGAGATCCAGGGCATGCGCCTGGGCATCAACTACGGCTTGAATCGCGTGCGCTTCACCGGCCCCGTGCCGGCCGGCTCGCGCGTGCGTGCACGCTTCCGGCTGGCCGCCGTGGAAGACATCGCCAAGGGCGTTCAAACCACCTGGAACGTCACCGTCGAGCGCGAAGGGGAGGCGAAGCCCGTGCTCGTCGCGGAGTGGATCACGCGCCGCCACGAGTAGAAGGCCGCGGGTAGGCATGATCCGCCCGGGAATTTTTCCTGTCGCCGAGGCAGGCCGACATCCCATTGTAGTGAAGCGCGTCAGGCAGCATATTGGTGATACGAGGGATTTTTCAGGACGCGTCGTCGCATACCAATGTGGGAAGCAGGGGCTCTCGCTGCATTCGCTCTCCTCGCCTGGCTGTGGTTCGACAGCATGCGGGCGCGCGAGCACGCGGTCGCGGCTGGCTCGCGCGCCTGTGAGCGCGACCGCCTGCAGTTCCTCGACGAGACCGTGGAGTGCGTGTCGCTTCGCCCCGCGCGCGACGAGAATGGGCGCGTCGCCCTGCGGCGCGTCTACCGATTCGAATTCTCCGACAACGGCGACAACCGGCGCGCCGGCAGCATCGTCATGATGGGCGGCGAGGTAGAATCGCTCACCATGGAACCGTTCCTGTTGCAGTGAGTCTTCCTGCGGTGAATCATGCAGAAGTGGGTCGAAGGCACCGTTGTCAACCAGAAGCGCTGGACGGAGACCCTGTTCACGCTGCAGGTGGAGGCCGACGTCGCTGCGTTCGAGGCGGGACAGTTCGCCAAGCTCGCGCTCGCGGTGGAGGGCGAGATGGTGGCGCGCCCGTACTCGTTCGTGAACGCGCCGAAGGAACGTCCGCACGAGTTCTATTACGTGACGCTGCCCAACGGGCCGCTCACGCAGCGCCTGAGCAAGCTGCGAGCGGGGGACGCGATTTACCTTGCGCCGCGGCCGGCGGGGTTTCTCGTGCTCTCGGAAATCCCCGACGGGGAAAACCTCTGGCTGATATCGACGGGAACACGGGGAGCAGATGCGCTTGGTCTCGTTCGTGAGCCGGGAAAATAGACCCGGCGCGCTCCACGGACGCATCCCCCTCGCGATCGAGGAGGGTCGCCTGGAAGCCGCGGCGGGCGTGACGCTTTCTGCGAAGACCTCTCGGGTTATGATTTGCGGCAACCCGGAGATGGTGACGGACACGCACGCAACGCTCGCGCTGCGCGGCATGAAGAAGCACCGGCGCCGCGAGCCAGGCCATATCGCGGTGGAAAACTACTGGTAGAAAACCGGGGACAGACCACTATTTTTACGCACATGATGGTAGGAAGACACGCTTCTGAAAAAATGGGGGTCTGTCCCCGGTTTTTGTTGCTTGCAATCAGCGCGCTGGTGCTCGCCTCCTGCAGCGCGACCCGGGTCGCCTACGACAACGCCGACACCATGCTGCGCTTCATGGCGTCGAGCTATCTGGACCTCGACGCTGGGCAGTCCGACGACCTGACGCCGCGCATCGCGCGATTTCACCAGTGGCACCGGTCGAACGAGCTTCCGGTATACGCGGCCTTGTTGCGGAGCGCGAGCCAGCGCGCGGCCAAGGGCATCACCGCGGAGGACGTCGCGTGGGGGCTCGGTAATCTGCGCTCGCGCTACCGCAGGTTCGCGGCAAAAGCGGCCGAAGACGCGGCACCGGTGCTCGCGACGCTCGCGCCCGCCCAGCTCGCGGCGCTCGAGCATAAGTTCGCCGAAAGCAACGGAAAATACGCGAAGGAATTCCTCTCTTCCGACGACAAGGAGCGCCGGCGCAGGCAGCTGAAGCGCATGCTCGAGCGCTTTCGCGACTTTGCCGGCGAACTGACCCCGGACCAGGAGGCCCGCATCGAGGGCTTCGCGCTCGCGCACGACCGCCACGTCGCGCTGCGCTTCGAGGACCGGCAGCGATGGCAACGCGATTTCGTCGCGGCGCTCAAGGCTGAGCGCAAGCCGGAGGAGCTCGGCCGGCGCCTCGCCGAGATGTTCGACAAACCGGAGCTGCGCCGCTCCGAGGAGTTCATACGCGAGGACAGGCGCTGGGACGAGGACCTGGGACAACTCATCGTGGATCTCGACCGGTCGCTTTCTGCGAAGCAGCGTGCGCAGGTGGTCCGGCGCCTTTCCGACTACGCCGAGGATTTCGCCGTTCTCGCCGGACGAAGAAAGGAGGCCGCGTGAGTCCGCGGCACGCGACGCGAGTCTTTCTCTCCCTGGCGACGCTCGCAGGGCTTGTCTTGAGCCCGGGCGCGGCACGGGCGGCCGGGGGCGAGCTGAAAGCCTGGGGCGGCGGCGCGACGCCGTCCCTCGCGCTGCGCGATCTCCAGGGCAAAGAGCACAAGCTCGCCGACTACCGCGGCAAGGTCGTGGTGATCAATTTCTGGGCCACCTGGTGCGATCCCTGCCGCGAGGAGATGCCCTCGATGCAGCGGCTGCTGGACAAGCTCGCCGGCAAGCCCTTCGCGATCCTCGCGGTGGACTTCGGCGAGGGCGCGCCGCGGATCAACGAGTTCCTGAAGAAAGTCCCGGTGCGCTTCACGGTGCTCCTGGATCGCGACACCTCCGCGGCGACGGCGTGGAAGGTGAAGGTGCTGCCCACGACCCTGGTGCTCGATCCCCAGCAGCGAATCCGCTACTCCGTGACGGGCGATCTGGAGTGGGATTCTCAATCCGTTGAAGATACGATCAAAAAGCTTCTTCCCCCGGGCTGAGGTACGCGCCGGACGGGTCCGGCGCGACTTGTGGTCGGGGACGTTTTCGGAGTAGATTGTCCGCTTTGGGATTCGTCCGTTTCCGCCGGACCGCGTGCCGATGATCATCCAGCAACGCTTGATTTCACGCAGCTCGCGTTCGCTCGCGGTGATGATCGGCTTTGCGCAGCCTGCGGGCTCGCGCGGAACGTGGCGTTCCGACGGCGATATCGACGGCGGCGGCCGTCCTTCCGCGCTCGCCTCTCCCTCCACGCCTCCTTCTCCCCAGCTTCTCAGCCTTTCTTGCAGCAACCGACAGCGAGCATTTCACGCGCTGCGCGCCGGGCCGCGTTGTGAGGCAGCCCTACAATCGACAGGAGAACCGACATGGATAGACGTGCGTTTCTGAAGACCGGCGGCGCGATATTCCCCGCTGCCGCGGCGTTGCCGAAACTCGCGCTGGCACAGCAGCTCCCTTTCAATCCGCGCCAGGCGGAGAAGTGGCGCGGCTTCGAAGTAACCACGCGGGTCGAGATCGTCTTTCCCCAGGGCGCGACGCGCGTGTGGCTGCCCATCCCCTCGGTCGATTCGGGCTACCAGAAGACCCTGGACAACGCCTGGTCGGGCAACGCCCAGACCGCAAAGATCGTCCACGATGGCACCTACGGCGCGGGCATGCTCTACGCCGAGTGGCCCACTGCCGAGAAGAATCCGGTGATCGAGCTCTACAGCCGCTTCGCCACCCGCGACCGCGCCGTGGACTTTTCCGCGCGGCCGGAGTCGGTCGAGAGACTCTCGCCCGGGCAGCGCGCCTTCTACACCGGATCGACCGAGCACATGCCCACCGATGGCATCGTCAAGAGAACCGCGCAGGACATCACGAAAGGCGCACGAACCGACTACGACAAAGCCAAGGCGATCTACGAGTGGATCGTGGAGAACACCTACCGCGATCCGAAGACTCGCGGCTGCGGCGTCGGCGACATCAAGACGATGCTCGAGACCGGAAACCTCGGGGGCAAGTGCGCCGACCTGAATGCGCTCTACGTGGGCCTCGCGCGCGCCGTGGGCCTGCCGGCGCGCGACGTCTACGGCGTGCGCGTGGCGAAGTCGCAGTTCGGCTACAGGAGCCTGGGCGCGGGCACGGCGAACATCACGCGCGCGCAGCACTGCCGGGCGGAAGTTCACCTCGCCGGATTCGGCTGGGTGCCGGTGGACCCGGCCGACGTGAGGAAGGTCGTGCTCGAGGAGAAGGCCCAGCCGACGGACTTGAGCGATCCGCTGGTGCAGGCGGTGAGGCCCAAGCTCTTCGGAGCGTGGGAGATGAACTGGCTCGCGTTCAACACCGCGAACGATTTCGCGCTGCCCAACTCGAAAGGCGGCAAGCTCACCTTCTTCATGTATCCGCAGGCCGAGACCGCCGCCGGTCGCGTGGACAGCCTCGACCCGGACAACTTCAAATACACGATGACGGCGAAGGAATTGAACACCTGAACGGGACCCGGCCGGCCGAGCGCCGACCGCTGCATCCCGCCCTGCGGACGAGGTGTCCCATGGACCCGATTCCCGATTCGACTTGCGCCTCCCCGCGCCCCGATCCGCGCGGGCAGCGCAGCGAAACATACCTCTCGATTCGCGGCGCGACGCGCGCGCTCGCGGCGCCGCTTTCGGTGGAGGATTGCGCGATCCAGTCGATGCCCGACGCGAGTCCGGTGAAATGGCATCTCGCGCACACGACGTGGGACGCGGTGACAGCAGGCGGCTGGGAGGCACCCCTGTACTGGGAGCGCCGCGAAGACGGCTGGCACCTGTTTACGCTGCACGGTGAGGTGCCCGTGGATCGCAACACCCCGGTTTGCCACGTGAGCTTCTTCGAG
>VBCJ01000136.1 GCA_005884335.1 Betaproteobacteria bacterium
GAAAATAAGCCTCGAGACGCGGCAAGTAGCGCGCGAGGAAGCGCCGGTCCTGGCAAATCGAGTTGCCGCACATGGGCGAAGTCTTGCCGGGAACGTGTTGCGCAAGGAACGCGAGCAGTTGCTCCTCAGCCGCAGCTTCGGTCAGCACCGAGGCCTTCACCTTCTCTATCAGTCCGGAGCGCGCGTGAGTGCTCTTGTTCCAGTCGTCCATGGCATCGAGGACCGCGTCGGGCTGGCGCACGACCAGAACCGGCGCTTCGGACAGTGCGTTCAGCTGCGAATCGGTCACGACGACGGCGATTTCGATGATGCGGTCCTTGTCCGGATCGAGGCCGGTCATTTCCATGTCCAACCAGACGAGGTTGTTCTGGTCCTGCGCCATGCCGCTTTTGCCTGAACCCCTGTGTAAAATGGTGATTGTCGCACAATCGACCTTCGCTCAATGCACGGGTTCACCGCTGTTTTTCTCGTCGCGCTTGGGTTGACCACTCTGGTGCGTCTTTGGCTTTCGCAACGGCACATCCGGTACGTCCTTGCAAACCGCAATGCGGTCCCGGCGGAGTTTTCGGCAAGCATTCCGCTCGCCGCGCATCAGAAGGCGGCCGACTACACGGCCGCGAAGACACGGCTTGGAGTGCTCGAGACGCTCGCCGCCGCCGCGCTGCTGCTCGGGTTCACCCTCGGCGGCGGCCTGCAGTTTCTCTCCGAGGCGTGGGAAAGGATATTCGAGGCGGGCAGCTACGCGCACGGCATTGCGCTGATTGTTTCGGTCGTGCTCGTCTCGAGCGCCCTAGAACTGCCCTTCAGTCTTTACCGCACTTTCGTGATCGAGGCGCGCTTCGGGTTCAATCGCATGAGCCTCGCATTGTTCATCGCCGATCTGGCCAAGCTCGCCGCGCTCGGCGCGCTTATCGGGATGCCGCTCGCCTTCGTCGTGCTGTGGCTCATGGCGAAGATGGGCGAAAGCTGGTGGTTCTACGTGTGGCTCACCTGGGTGGCATTCAACCTCGTCGTCGCCGCGATTTACCCTACGCTCATCGCGCCTCTCTTCAACAAGTTCTCGCCGCTCGAGGACGCGGATTTGCGCAGCCGAATCGAATCCCTGCTCGCCAAATGCGGATTTCGGGCGCGAGGTCTTTTCGTGATGGATAGCTCGAGGCGCTCGAGCCACGGCAACGCGTATTTCACCGGGTTTGGTGCGGCCAAGCGCATCGTGCTCTTCGACACTCTCATTTCGCGTCTCTCCGCACCCGAGATCGAGGCGGTCCTCGCGCACGAATTGGGCCATTTTTCACGCCGTCACGTGTGGAAGCGCATGGGGCTTGCGGCCGGCGCGAGTCTAGTGATCTTGTGGCTGCTCGGATGGCTGATCGGGCAGGAGTGGTTCTACTCGGCGCTGGGCGTGCGCTCCCGGAGCACGGCGATGGCGCTCGTGCTGTTTTTCATGGTCGTACCGGTATTCACTTTTCTGTTGCAGCCGCTCGCAAGTTGGTATTCGCGCCTCCACGAATTCGAGGCGGACGCCTACGCGGCAGGAGTTGCCGACCCCCGTGATCTTGCGCGCGCCCTGGTCAAGCTCTATAAGGACAATGCCACGACCTTGACGCCGGACCCCTTGCATTCGGCTTTCTACGATTCTCACCCGCCGGCGGTGCTGCGCATCGCGCGGCTGCAAACTCAACGGACCTAGGAGGCGAAACATGTCGACGCTCGCAGGAAGGAAATGCAGACCCCTGCCCGCCGGAACGCCGGCCCTCTCGCGCGCGCGAATCGATGCGTTGCTCACGGAGGTGCCCGGCTGGACGTACGACGGGAAGGTCATCGCGAAGAGCTGGTCGTTCAAGAACTATTACGAGACCCTTGCGTTCGTGAACGCGGTCGCCTGGCTCGTGCATCGCGAGGACCATCACCCGGACATGAGCGTCGGCTACAATCGCTGCCGCGTGGAATTCAGCACGCATTCGATAGGCGGAATCTCCGAGAACGATTTTATCTGCGCGGCAAAAATCGAAGCGCTCGGGTCGATTTGACCCGGGACCCGCGTGAAGACGATCTATTCCTCGCTCAATCTGGTCGAGGTGCACCATCTGAAAAACCTTCTCCAGGCGGCGGGCATACGCTGCCGCATCAGGAACGAGGAGCTGGTGCGTCTTGCCGGGGAGATTCCCTTCCCGGAGTGCGCCCTGCAGCTCGTGGTCGAGCGCCCAGAGGACCACTCGGCTGCGGAAATTCTGGTCGGCGATTTCCTGCGGCCTCAGCCGCGGACGACCCCGCCTTGGCGCTGCCACGGCTGCGGCGAAACGATCGAAGGGCAGTTTACCGCCTGTTGGAAGTGCGGCGGTAACCGCTAAGCACCGTCACGTCGCTAGGTCGATGCGCCTGCAAGCGCGATCAGGAGCAATAAAAGCAGCCACACCACGAGCGCGCGCCAAACCAAGCCGATCGTGCTGTCCAGGTGGGCGGTATCGGCCGGGTCGCCCAGGCCCAGCTCCGGGCGTTCGACGACTGCTCCTCCGGCAAGGATCGGCATCCCGAGCCTCACCCCGATCGCCCCGGCTCCGCTCGCAAGGACGATTCCAAGCGCGGGATCCGGCCAATTTGCGGCCTGCGTGCGCCAGCAGTACACCGCATCCTCGAAGTCGCCCACCACGGCGAAGGCGGCCGCGGTGAAACGCACCGGCAGCCAGTCGAGTGCGGCGAACGCGCGGCGCGCAAAACGGCTGAAGCGCTCGAGCTCCGGCGAGGTCTTTTCGCCCCATCGGCCGTTGAGGAACATCGAAAGTCGATACAAAATCGCCCCAGTCGGCCCCGGCAGGAGCACGAACCAGAAAACCACCGCGAAGACGTAGCGGTGCGACGCGACCAGAGCCTCTTCGATGGCCAGGCGCGCAATCGCCTCGCGGTCCAGATCGGCGCAGCTCGCCTTGCGCCAAGCCGAGAGGAGCTCGCGCGCCTTTTCGAGATCGTCCTCCTTGAGGGCGAGATGAATGGCGGTGAAATAGTGGCTGCGCTGACGAAATCCCATCGTGAGATAGAGCGCAGCGACGTTGAGCACGAGCGCAAGGAGAGGGTGTGCGCCATACGCGGCCGTGTAGACGAGCCAGGCCCCGAGCACTGCAGGCACTACCGCAATGACCCAGGCGATGGCGCCCTGCCGAGTTTCTCCGGCGTTGAAAAACCCCTCGAGAAATGTCGCATAACGCGCCAGGAGTGCGTACAAATAGCGGCGGTCGGCGAGCGGACGCCACTGCTCGAGGAGGAGCGCCGCGACGAGGGAAAGCAGGCTCATGGCTTCGAACGTGATGGCGCGGACGATCAGCTTTTCAGGAAAGAATACAAGTTCATGAGCATCCCGGCCGTAGCTCCCCAGATGTAGTACCGCTGATACGGGATGGCGTAGTAATGGCGCACGCGGCCTTCGTGTACGACGCTGTTGCGCTGGTGGTTCGCGGGATCGAGCAGGAACTCCAGGGGCACTTCGAACACTTCGGCCACCTCGAATTCGTCGAGCCGCAGCTCGAGCGGCGGGGTCACGAGGCCGATGACCGGAGTCACGCGATAGCCGGTCACCGTGACATACTGGTGCAGTTCTCCGAGCACTTCCACCCGCGCTGGTGCAAGGCCGATTTCTTCTGCGGCCTCCCGTAGCGCGGTTTCTGCGGCGCCTGCATCCCCGGGCTCGGAGCGACCGCCGGGGAAACTTATTTGTCCGGCATGGTCGTTGAGGTGCGCGGTACGCCGCGTAAACAGGACCGTGAGCCCGCTCTCGCGTCTCACCAAAGGCACGAGCACCGCGGCGGGACGGATTTCCCGATCGCTTCGCCAAAGGTGGCCGTCTCCCGAAGTCACCGGCTTGACCGTTCGGGATTCGGCAAAACGCGAGCGCAGCCAGAGTTCGTCGGACGCGGAGACGGGTGAATTCATTTGACGAAAAGCAAATTCCCGGCTCCTATTCTACGCGGCAGCGCTGCCGCGATCACGACGGGGATCGGAATTGCATTCGAACGCGGCCGGCGCTATTCTATCGGCCGCCGGAATGGATTTGCCGGCACGCGAATTCAAGACCTTTTCAAGGAGAACTCATGAAGATTCGTTTTGCAGCATTGTTTGGCGCGCTCCTGCTTGTGAGCGCCTCCGCGTTGGCCTTTCACTGCCCCGCGGACATGAAGAAGATCGACGAGGCGCTGGCAAAGAACCCGAAGCTGTCGGCGCAGCAGGCGGCCGATGTCAAGAAGTTCCGCGCCGACGGCGAGACCTTGCACAAGGCCGGCAAGCACCAGGAATCGGTCGACACGCTGGCGAAGGCGATGAAGATCCTGGGTATTTGATCTGCATTCCGGAAAAATAAAAACGCCGCGACAAGCCGCGGCGTTTTTATTTACCCTCTCCCGTCTCAGCTGGCAAACGAGGGCGTGCGCTTGAAGCGCTCGGTGGCCTCGACCAGCGCGCCGAGAATCCCCGGCTCCCACGCGGAATGCCCGGCGTCAGGCACGATCCGGTACTCGGCTTGGGGCCAGGCCCGATGCAGCTCGTGCGCGGACACGAGCGGGCAAACCATGTCATAGCGCCCCTGCACGATCGTTCCCGGGATGTCGCTGAGCCGGTGCGCGTTCTCGAGCAGGGAGTTTTCGGGGAGAAAAATGTCGTTCATGAAGTAATGCGCTTCGATCCGCGCAAGACCCAGGGCAACGACATCCCCGGCAAAATACGCCACGGTCTCGGAACTGGGAAGTAGAGTCGAGCAGGAACCCTCGTAGATACTCCAGGCGCGCGCAGCCGGCATGTGGACTGCGGGATCGGGGTCGATCAATCGGCGGTGATAGTTGCGCAGCAAATCGCCGCGCTCCGCACTGGGGAGGAAGCCCGCGAATTTCTCCCAGGGCTCTGGAAAGACCCCGCGCAGGCCGTAGAGAAACCACTCGATCTCGCTTCTGCGGCAAAGGAAGATTCCGCGCAGAATCAGCGCGCGGCAGCGCTCCGGGTGCGCCTCCGCGTAGGCGATCGCCAGCGTGCTTCCCCAGGAGCCCCCGAACACGACCCAGCGTTCCACGCGCAGATGCACGCGCAAAGTCTCCAGATCGGCAAGCAGATGCGGCGTAGTGTTGTCGCGCAACTCCCCTAAGGGGGGTGAACGCCCCGCCCCGCGCTGGTCGTACACGATGATGCGATAGGCGCCGGGGTCGAAAAAACGCCGGTGCTTCGGCGTGCTCCCTGCACCGGGCCCCCCGTGCAGGAAAACCGCGGGGATCCCGTCCGGATCGCCGCTCTCCTCCCAGTACATCGAGTGCGCGGCATCCAGGCGCAGCATGCCGCGTGCGCGCGGCTCGATTTCGGGGAAAAGACCGGGGACCGCCAAACTCGCAAGCTCGCCCATCCGAGGATCTGCTACGGGATCAGGATCGTCGAACCGGTCGTCTTGCGCGCTTCGAGGTCGCGCTGTGCCTGAGCGGCATCCTTGAGCGCGTAGCGATGGTTCACTTCGATCTTCACTTTTCCCGAGAGCACGACGTCGAACAGGTCCTTCGCGGTCGCCACCAGATCTTCGCGCTTGGAGGTATGGGTGACCAAGGTCGGGCGCGTAAGGTAAAGCGAGCCTTTTTGCGAGAGCACCACCAGCTCGAAGGGGGGAACCGCACCCGAGGAGTTTCCGAAGCTCACCATCAATCCGCGCGGCTGCAGGCAGTCGAGCGATCCGGTGAAGGTGTCTTTTCCGACCGAGTCGTACACGACCGGCACGCCTTTGCCGCCGGTGAGCGCCTTGACGCGCTCGACAAAATTCTCCTTGCGGTAGTTGATGCAGTGGTCGGCGCCGTGCGCCTTGGCGAGCGCGCATTTCTCCTCCGAACCGGCGGTGCCGATCACCGTGGCGCCGAGCGCCTTCAACCACTGGCACGCGATCAGTCCGACTCCGCCCGCTGTCGCGTGGAACAGGATGGTCTCGCCCGATTGAACCTTGTAGGTGCGCCTCAGCAGATATTGGGCGGTCATGCCTTTCAACATCATCGCCGCCGCGGTTTCGAAGGAAATACCCTCCGGCAGGACGACCAGACGGTCGGCCGGCATGGTGCGCACCTCGGAATAGGCGCCCGGAGCGCCGCCCGCGTAAGCAACGCGATCGCCCGCCTTGACCTGCGTGACCCCCGCCCCCACGGCCTCGACCACGCCGGCCCCTTCGTTGCCCATCCCCGAAGGAAGGGCGATTTTGTACAGTCCGGAGCGCTGGTAGACGTCGAGAAAATTGAGTCCGCAAGCCTTGTGGCGGACCCGCGCCTCGCCCGGCCCGGGGTCGCCGACCTGGACGTCTTCCCATTTCAGAACTTCGGGGCCGCCTTGTTGTTGGATTCGAATCGCTTTGGGCATTGCTTCTCCTCGGTCATTGATGTGGGCCAGGGTCTCCTGGTGCGGGGACTATTTTTTCGACGGATCTTCGCGGTCACCCGGGTCTGGAGCACCCGGGGGCGCGCTCCCCGCAGCGTTTTGCATCGCGGCAAGGCCGGCTTTCTGCATTTCCAGGCCCTGAATGGTCAGGCGCAGAACGTTGAGATTCATGTTGAGCCAGTTCTCCACCGATTTCAGCTCTGCAATACGCCTTTCGATCTCATCCGGGATGAGCGCAGGGGCCATCAGTCCCGCCAACGGCAGGCCCATCGGGCCCCAAAGGTTTTTCAGGAATTCGAACGGATCGGGAGGCTGGTTCATGAGCGCAGGGCCACGATGAGGGATATTTCAAGTTTATTGTCGGGGACCCAAAAACTCCAGCACCTCGGGGCGGCGCGCCATGGTGTCCTGGTAGCCCAGATCGATCAGCGCCCGGCAGTACCCCTTCTCGAAGAGCAGATAGCTCGCGAGGTTCGATCCGTTGCGGTTCATTGCGCCGATGCTCCGCAGGAGAAAGCGCACCGTCCATGGAAGCTCGTGTACGTGGCGAACGACCATGCGCTCGATGGGCTGGCTGGGCGCGATCACCAGCACCTTGATCTGCCGCAGCGGCAGCCCCGCTTCCCGAAGCTTCTCGGGAGCGATGAGGCTGATGGTGCGGTTGATTCTCTGCACGAGCTCGATATCGACGTTGAGGCTGTCCAGAAAAATACTGTTCAGGGCGTGGCCGGCGATCTGCGCGACCGAAGGATAGAGATTTCCGCGGACCCGCGGGGGCTCGGAGTGCCCGTGCGGCTGGCTGGTGCCCACCACCAGCACCCGGTCGGCACCCAGGTGCAGCGCGGGGCTGATCGGCGCGATCTGACGCATCGACCCGTCGCCGAAATATTCGCGGTTGATTTTCACCGCGGGGAATATGAAGGGCAGAGCCGACGAAGCGATCAGATGCTCGACGCGGATCGGCATCGCGGCGCCGACGCGCTGGGTGCGCTCCCACGCTTCGGTGTCGGGCCCCCCCTGGTAGAACGAGACGCTTTGTCCGGAAGAGTACCCGGAGCACGTGATCGAGATCGCGTACAGACAGCCGTTGTCGATGTTCTCCTGGATGCGACCGAAGTCGAGGCTGCGCGACAACATGTCGGCGAGAGGGCTGTTGTCGAGCAGCGAGACCGGGCTGGTACGCGACCTCAGCAGCAGCGCGGCGAGCCAGCGCGCCCCCATGCGGGCGATCCCGATCGGATCGGTACGGTAAACGTGATGAACGTGAAAGTTCTCCCAGACCTCCACCAGCCGCCCGACCGCAGCGTCGAAATTGTCGGCGAACACCGCGAGCGTCGCAGCGTTGATCGCGCCTGCCGAGGTGCCGCACACAATGGGAAACGGATTCTTCTCGGGCCGCGGCAGCAGTTCCCTCACCGCCTTCAGCACGCCGACCTGATAGGCTGCCCGGGCTCCGCCTCCCGTGAGAACGAGTCCTGCCTTGGACTTGATGGATTCGGGGTTCAAAGCCATAAGCGGAAGTTGTTCGGAAGTCGGCGGCGATCGGATGGAGTTTTTCAGCTTCTGCGTGTCCGGGACTGTTTTTCCTCGCCGAAGGCGTTGGCGTCCACCACGGTGAGCGCGGTCATGTTGACGATGCGCCTGACAGTCGCCGAAGAAGTGAGGATGTGCACCGGGCGCGCCGCGCCGAGCAGGATCGGCCCAATGGTGATGCCGTCGCCCGCGGCGGTTTTCAGCAGATTGAAAGCGATATTGGCAGCGTCCAGGGCCGGCATGATCAGAAGATTCGCCTCCTCCTTCAAGCGCGAGCGCGGGAAATTTGCAAGCCGCAGCTCGGCGTTGAGGGCCGCGTCGCCGTGCATCTCGCCTTCGATTTCGAGATCCGGAGCGAGCGAGCTGATCAGCTCCAGCGCCGTGCGCATCTTCTGCGCGGAAGGGGCATCGCTCGTGCCGAAACTCGAGTGCGAGAGCAGGGCCGCCCTGGGGACCACGCCGAATCGGCGGATCGCCTCTGCGGCAAGCGCGGTCATTTCCGCGAGCTGCTCGGCGGTAGGGTCGAGATTGACGTAGGTGTCGCAGATGAAAACCGTGCGCTTGGGCAGCATGAGCGCGTTCATCGCATAGAAATGCCTCGCGCCGACCCGCAAACCGATGACCTGGTCGATATACTGCAGGTGCAATCCGTACGTGCCGAAAGTGCCGCAGATCATCCCCTCTGCGTCGCCGCGGTGGATCATCATCGCGCCGATCAGCGTATGGCGGCGGCGCATTTCCATCTGCGCGTATTGCTGCGAAACCCCACGCCTCTCGGTGAGGCGGTGGTACTCCGTCCAATAATCGCGGTAGCGGGGGTCGGATTCGGGGTTGACGAGCTCGAAATCCGTCCCCGGCCGGATGCGCAACCCGTGGCGTTCGATGCGCCGCTCGACCACGGAGGGTCTTCCCACCAGGATCAGCCTGGCGAGGCCCTCGTCCACGACCACCTGAGCCGCACGCAGCATGCGCTCGTCCTCGCCTTCGGCGAACACGATCCGGCGCCGCGGACCTTCCTTCGCCGCATTGAAGATCGGCTTCATGATGAGGCCCGAGTGATAAACGAATTGCAGCAGCTGGTTCTTGTAGGCGTCGAAATCGACGATCGGACGCGTGGCGACGCCGGAGTCCATTGCGGCCCTCGCCACCGCCGGCGCGATTTTTACGATCAGGCGCGGGTCGAAGGGCCTGGGGATCAGGTACTCGGGGCCGAACTTCAGGACTTGCTCGCCGTAGGCGGCAGCCACGATCTCCGACTGCTCAGCCATCGCGAGATCGGCAATGGCGCGGACCGCGGCGAGCTTCATGGGCTCGTTGATGGCGGTCGCTCCGACGTCGAGCGCACCGCGAAAGATGAACGGAAAGCACAGGACGTTGTTCACCTGATTCGGAAAATCCGACCGCCCCGTCGCGATGACCGCGTCGGGACGCACGTTCTTCGCGACATCGGGGAGGATTTCCGGTTCGGGGTTGGCAAGGGCGAGGATCAGCGGCTTGTCGGCCATTTGCGCCACCATCTCGGCCTTGAGAACCCCGCCGGCCGAAAGGCCGAGAAAGACGTCCGCGCCCGGCATGATCTCGGCGAGCGTTCGCGCCGATGTCTTGCGCGTATAGCGGGCCTTGTTCGGGTCCATTTCCTCTTTTCGCCCCTGGTACACGACGCCTTTGAGATCGGATACCCAAATGTTTTCCGGCTTCAACCCCAGGCTCACGAGCAGATCGAGACAAGCAAGCGCGGCGGCACCCGCGCCCGAGCAGACGAGCTTCGCCTTTGCAATGTCCTTGCCCACGACGCGCAATCCGTTCAGCACCGCAGCGCCGACGATGATCGCGGTGCCGTGCTGATCGTCGTGGAACACCGGGATTTTCATGCGCTCGCGCAGCCTGCTCTCGATGTGGAAGCATTCCGGAGCCTTGATGTCCTCGAGGTTGATTCCGCCGAAAGTGGGTTCCAGGGCGGCGATGATCTCGACCAGCTTGTCGGGATCGCGCTCATTCACTTCGATATCGAAGCAATCGATTCCGGCGAATTTCTTGAAGAGCACCGACTTGCCTTCCATCACCGGCTTGGCTGCGAGCGGCCCGATCGCCCCGAGCCCGAGCACCGCGGTTCCGTTGGTGACCACACCGATGAGGTTTCCGCGCGAAGTCAGCTTGCGCGCCTCCGCGGGGTCGCGCACGATCTCCTCGCAGGCCGCTGCCACCCCGGGCGTGTACGCAAGGGCGAGATCGCGCTGGTTCAGCAAACCCTTGGTGGGAGTGATCGAGATCTTTCCCGGCGGTTGCCGGAGGTGATACTCCAGAGCGCTCCTGCGCAGGATTTCATCCATGGGAAATTCGCGACTTGAAGTTCTTATGGTGCTTGGCCGCATGATAGCCGAATTTCGCCGCGGCGCCTCGCATCCCCGTCGATGTTCCGCGTTCGACTTGGGACGCGCTGCGGCATAATGTGCCGATGCGAAACGCGAATTTGATACTCGCGGCCCGCATGGCCGATATCGAAGCCTTCCATGTGATGGACGTGCAGAACCGCGCCCACGAGCTGGAAGCTGCGGGACGCCGCATCGTCCACATGGAAATCGGCCAGCCGGACTTTGGGGCGCCGGCTCTGGTTGCACAGGCGGCGATCGAGGCGATCCGAGAGCGTCGTCTGGGTTACACGGCTTCGCTCGGCATTCCTGAGCTGCGCCAGGCCATTTCCGGCTACTATCGCGAACGGCTTGGCGTGAGGGTGCCTTCTTCGCGGATCGTGGTCACCGCCGGGGCATCGGGTGCCTTTCTGCTCACTCTCGGCACGCTCGTCGACCCCGGCGACGAAGTGCTGATGCCCGACCCCTGCTATCCCTGCAACCGGCACTTCGTTCGCATGTTCGAAGGCCGCCCCCGCGCGATTCCCGTCGATGAAAACCAGCACTACCAACTTGCCGACGCCGATATCCGCTCGCGCTGGAGCCCGGCAACGCGCGGCGTGCTGCTCGCTTCACCTTCCAATCCGACCGGCACCACGATCCCGCGCGACGAGCTGCGGGCGATCATCGCTTCGGTACGACGGATGCGTGGCTTCGTCGTGGTAGACGAGATCTATCAGGGACTGGTCTACGACGGTGAGGCGTCCACCGTGCTCGAGCTGGACGATGACGTGTTCGTCGTCAACAGCTTTTCCAAGTACTTCAACATGACGGGCTGGAGGCTGGGCTGGATCGTCGCTCCCGAGACCCACGTGCGGGAGATCGAAAAGCTCGCCCAGAACGCATTCATTTGTCCCTCCGCCCCCGCGCAGTACGCGGCGCTCGCGACGTTTCGGCCGGAAACGCTAGCGGTGCTGGAGGAGCGCAGGCAGGAGTTCCGCCGCCGTCGCGATTTCATGGTTCCCGCGCTCCGCGAGCTGGGATTTCGCATCCCCGTGATGCCCCAGGGGGCCTTTTACATCTACGCCGGATGCGAGGGTTTCTCCGAGGACAGCACCCAATTCGCATTGCGGATGCTGGAGGAAGCGGGCGTTGCAATTACGCCGGGGCTCGACTTCGGCTCGAACAGCCCGGAGCGCCACGTGCGCTTCGCCTACACGCGCTCGCTTGAGGATCTCGAGGAAGGTATCGAGAGGATCGCGCGGATGCTGGGATGCCCACGCCGTTCGGCTCGGGCCTGATCCCTGACTTACACCGAGCTGCGCACCCCCGGGCGACCGAATTGGCGTACCGCCTGCTGCAGCCGTTCCTTTTCGGCGAAGACTTTCTGGGCGTATTGGCTCGAAGGATCCGCCAATGCCCCGTTGTAGAACTGCAGACCCGCCTCGAGGCTGCCGGTGCGACGAACATATTCCTTGAGAATGCGCGCTCCCAAAGCGATATTGATCATCGGATCGAGCACCGCCTCTTCTCCACCGTGCTCAAGCAGCTTGTCGAGGTGATGTCTGGGAATCACCTGCATCAGACCTTTGGCGCCCATCAGGCTCTCGGCTACCGGATTGAAGCGAGACTCGACCGCCATTACCGCGAGAATCAGCAGGGGATCCAGGCCCACTTGCCGACCGGCATCGTAGGCAGCGCCCACAAACTGCTCGGTGACATCCGGCGCGATCCGGTATTTACGGGAAACGTAATTGGCCAGAGCGCGGTATTTCTGGGTGTCCGTATCGTCCGCCCGGTCGAGCAGCGAGAGCGCTCCGTCGTAACGGATCGCGCCGACCGCGGTGGAACGGCTGGCGTGCTCGTCGAAGAACAAGGTTTTCCCGCGCACGAGAATGAGCACCACGGCCGCCAGCCCGATGAGGGCTAGACCATGATGAAGTACCGTCGCCACTCTTCCAAACCGATCCAGCAAGTCTTGCTTTACCCAGGTGGTGTTCATTGCACCTACCTCCATTCTTTTGCCTTTGAAAGGCAGATAAGGCTCTTGGTAGCCGACCCCGCCCTTGAAAACCTTTGAACGCTTTTGTCTGTTTCTCGATCATAGCAAAATTACTGCAACGCAGCAATTGCATTGCAAACAGGCACTTAACCTCAGGCAAGCCCCAAGACCCAAAAGATCAAGCAACTGCCAGGCCCGCTCCCCATCTCCTGCGGATGAACGGCCGCGGTTCAGTCCGGGGCACAAGGGCCCCCGGACTGACCGCAGTTCACTCCCAAACCCACTTAAGGCCTGGAACCCGTCGGAAAGGGCCATGCGGCCGCGGGGTTCAGGGCGGTTTTCGCCCCTCCCAGCGTCGCCGCTGTCGAAGGGGCTGTAGCCGCCGATCCCGCCCTCGTTGCCGCTGGCGTTGCGGGTTTCCTGGCCGTCCTTCCTCTGGGTCTCGCCTTCTTTCGTGCGGACTTTTTCCTGGCCGCTTTCTTCGCGGGCTTCTTCAACGACTTCCTTTTCCCTTTTCTTCTTGCTGCTCTCCTTTTTTTCTTTTTCTTTGCCGCTTTCTTGCCTTTTCTCTTCTTTGCCATGACTGGCCTCCATCAAGAGTTATGAAACAACGAACCCGCCCGTTGGGGCGCGGGCTATTCAACCGCCGGGGCAAGCCCCGGAGAATTGAATTCCTTTCCTGCCCTGCTGAACAGCAGGTCCTGGTGCGAAGCGTCGGAATCGAACTCGAAGCGGCGGCAGGGGCCTAGTCCCAACTGAGCGCACCTCCGGTTTGGTACTCGATAACCCGGGTTTCGAAGAAATTCCGCTCCTTCTTGAGATCGGTCATCTCGCTCATCCAAGGAAACGGATTGCTCGCACCGGGAAACATCGTATCCACGCCGATCTGCTGGCAACGGCGATTGGCGATGTAGCGCAGGTACTCCTTGAACATCGGAGCGTTGAGCCCCAGAACACCGCGCGGCATGGTGTCCTCGGCATAGCGATATTCGAGCTCGACCGCCTTCCTGATGAGGCCCTGAATCTCCTCGCGGAATTCGGGAGTCCACAGGTGCGGGTTCTCCATCTTGATCTGGTTGATGAGGTCGATGCCGAAATTGCAGTGCATCGACTCGTCGCGCAGGATGTACTGATACTGCTCGGCGGAGCCGGTCATCTTATTCTGACGACCCAGCGCCAGAATCTGGGTGAAGCCTACGTAGAAGAACAGACCCTCCATCACGCATGCGAACACGATGAGGCTGCGCAGCAGCTTTTGGTCGGCCTCGGGCGTGCCGGTCCGGAAGGTCGGGTCGGTCAGGATGTCGATGAAGGGGATGAGGTACTCGTCCTTGTCCCGGATGCTCGGGATCTCGTGGTAGGCGTTGAATACCTCGCCCTCGTCCAGACGCAAGCTCTCGACGATGTACTGGTACGCGTGGGTATGGATGGCCTCCTCGAACGCCTGCCGCAAGAGGTATTGCCGGCATTCCGGCGCGGTGATGTGGCGATAGGTGCCGAGAACGATGTTGTTCGCCGCGAGTGAATCGGCCGTGACGAAAAAGCCCAGATTGCGCTTGACTACGCGTCGCTCGTCCTCCGTCAGGCCGTTCGCGTCCTTCCACAGGGCGATATCGCGGCTCATGTTGATTTCCTGCGGCATCCAGTGATTGGCGCAGGCGGCGAGGTACTTTTCCCACGCCCATTTGTACTTGAACGGAACGAGCTGATTGACGTCGGCCTGCGCGTTGATGATGCGCTTGTCCTCGACGCGCACGCGGCGGTGGCTGTTGCCGGCGGAATAGCGCTCCCCCGAAAGCCCGGCCGGTGCGGGCGGCGACGGCAGCAGCCCGCTCACCGACTGCAGGTTGAGGCCTGGAATCGTCTCGGCCCCGATGTCATCAAAAGAAAGCATTTTCTTTCTCCCTGTTCTGATGCTTGCTGGCGCTTACTGGCAGGATTCGCAATCCGGATCGTCTATCTTGCAGAACTTGATTTCCGGCTCACCCGATGGTCGCGGAGCGGTCGCGCCCGCGGCGGGCATTCCTTCTCCGGCGGGAACAGCGTTCAGCTGGCCCGCTCTGACGGTCGACTTCTCGGCGTGCGTCGCGCCCATCGAGCGCAGGTAGTAAGTGGTTTTCAGGCCCCGCTGCCAGGCAAGCTTGTAGCTTTCGTCCAGCTTCCTGCCGGAAGCCTGGCCGATGTAGATGTTGAGCGACTGGGACTGGTCGATCCATTTCTGCCGGCGCGCGCCGGCTTCGACGACCCACACGGGTTCGACTTCGAACGCGGTGGCGTAGAGGCGACGCAAATCAGACGGTATGCGATCGATGCGGGCTAGGTTGCCGTCGAAGTACTTGAGATCGGCGACCATGACTTCGTCCCAGAGGCCGAGTTTCTTCAGATCGGCGACCAGATATTCGTTGACGATGGTGAACTCGCCAGACAGGTTCGACTTCACGAACAGGTTCTGAAAGGTCGGCTCGATCGAGGCGGAAACCCCGATGATGTTGGCGATCGTCGCGGTCGGAGCGATGGCAAGGCAGTTGGAGTTACGCATGCCGTGGCGCTTGATGCGCTCGCGCAGGGCCTTCCAATCCATCGATTCCGACATGTCGATATCGACGTATCCTCCACGCTCCTCGCGCAGCAGGTTCAACGTGTCCTGCGGCATGATGCCCCGATCCCACAGTGATCCTTTGTAGGACGCGTAACGGCCGCGTTCCTCGGCTAGCTCGGTGGAGGCCCAATAAGAAAAATAGGCGATTGCCTCCATGGATCGATCGGCGAATTCCACGGCTTGTTGCGATGCGTAGGGGATTCGCAGCAGCTGCAGGCAGTCCTGGAAACCCATGATGCCCAAGCCCACCGGCCGGTGCTTCAGGTTGGAATCGCGCGCCTTTCTCACGGCGTAGTAATTGATGTCGATGACGTTGTCCAGCATCCGCATCGCCGTGGCAACGGTCTTCTTGAGTTTGTCGTGGTCGAGCCTGAGGGTCTCGCCGACGAGTTTCATGTGCCCGACCATGTTGATCGAACCGAGATTGCACACCGCGATTTCGCTGCAGTTGGTATTGAGGGTTATCTCGGTGCACAAGTTGGAGCTGTGCACCACACCGACGTGCTGCTGCGGCGAGCGCAAATTGCAGGGATCCTTGAAAGTGATCCACGGATGCCCCGTCTCGAACAGCATCGACAGCATCTTGCGCCAGAGTTGCGTTGCAGGAATCCTCTTGTATAGCTTCACCTCGCCCTTGGCGACTCTTTCCTCGTACCCGATATAGGCCTTTTCGAATGCACGCCCGTACTTGTCGTGCAGGTCCGGTACGTCGGAGGGACTGAACAGCGTCCACTCGCCGTTCTCCATCACGCGTTTCATGAACAAGTCCGGGATCCAGTTTGCCGTGTTCATGTCGTGAGTACGGCGCCGGTCGTCGCCGGTGTTCTTGCGCAGTTCTAGAAATTCTTCGATGTCCAGGTGCCAGGTTTCAAGATAGGAACACACTGCCCCCTTGCGCTTGCCCCCTTGGTTGACCGCCACGGCGGTATCGTTCACGACCTTCAGGAACGGCACCACTCCCTGGGACTTGCCGTTGGTCCCCTTTATGTGGGAACCCAGGGCCCGTACCGGAGTCCAGTCGTTGCCGAGCCCTCCGGCATACTTGGCAAGCAACGCGTTTTCCTTGATCGCTTCGTAGATGCCGTCCAGGTCGTCCGACACCGTCGTGAGATAGCACGATGAAAGCTGCGAACGCATCGTGCCGGAATTGAACAGCGTCGGCGTCGAGCTCATGAAATCGAACGAGGACAGCACGTTGTAGAACTCGATGGCGCGCGTCTCGCGGTCGATCTCGTTCAAAGCCAAGCCCATGGCGACGCGCATGAAGAACGCCTGCGGCAGTTCGATGCGCGCGCCATGGATGTGCAGGAAATATCGGTCATAGAGCGTTTGCAGGCCGAGATAACCGAACTTGAGGTCGCGCGATGCGTCCAGAGCAGCGCCGAGCCTCTTCAAGTCGAAATTGGCCAAGCGCTCGTCGAGGAGCTCGGCGCGGATGCCGCGCGCGACGAAGTCGGCGAAGTATTCGGCATAGCGCTTCTTCATCTCCGCCTGCAAAGCCTCCTCACCCAGAACTTCCCGCCGGATGGTGTGAAGGAGCAGCCGCGCGGTGACATAGCTGTAGGCCGGGTCTTTCTCGATCAGTGCGCGTGCCGAAAGCACCGCGGACTTTCGCACCTCGTCGGCGGGCACCCCGTCATAGATATTCTTCAGGGTTTCGGCAAGGATCAGCTTCGGATCCACCACCTCGCCCAGGCCCTCGCAAGCCGACACGATCAGCTCCTCGAGGCGAGCCAGATCGAGCGGGCGCCGCACACCGTCCTCGACCGTATGCAGTTGCGGCTGCGGCGCCGGTTTCTTTTGGGCCGCTTCGTGGGCGCGCGCCTCGGCACGCCTTTCCCGGTACAGGACATAGGCGCGCGCCACTTCGTGCTCGCCCGAACGCATCAACGCGAGCTCGACCTGGTCCTGGACGTCTTCTATATGGAAGGTCCCGCCGGCCGGCTGGCGGCGTACGAGTGCGCTCACGACCGCGTCGGTCAGCGCGGTGACAAGCTCCCTGATGCGCGCCGACGCGGCGCTCTGCCCGCCTTCGACGGCCAGAAACGCCTTGGTCAGCGCGACGGAGATCTTGCCGGGCTCGAAACCCACTACCGCACCGTTGCGGCGGATGACCTTGTGCTGCGAAAACGCGGGCGACGCCGCAATGCTGACGCCAGCGAGAGAGGTCGAGCCGGGAATCGACTGTGGAGTCGTTACGTCAGCCGCGATCTGCATATCGTCTCCTCTACTCTTTTTTGTGCGCTGCCCGGCGGGGTCGAGGGCGGCGAAACCGAGTCCTAGGAGCATTTCCCCTAGACCACAACATATGGTATCTTGACGGGAGTGTGCAACTAATACTAGTGTGTTGTCAAGAAGCAAGCGTAGCTTGCTCAAGCGCCTTCGGAGCTTTGCGGGAGAAAAACTCCCGCGGCAAGACCGCGGGAGTGTATCGACCTACTGAATCCGGGCCAGCGACTCCCGGAAATGTCCCCAGTCGAAAGCCGGCCCGGGGTCGGTCTTGCGGCCTGGTGCGATGTCGATGTGTCCAACGACGTCGACAATAGGATATCGCCGGCGCAGAGCCACGAGGAGTTCCGCCAAGCGCGAGTATTGCGGATCGGAGTAGGCTCGGTCGTCTGCCCCTTCGAGTTCCACGCCCACGGAGAAATCGTTACAGCGCTCGCGCCCCCGCCAGCTCGAGGAGCCTGCGTGCCAGGCTCGCTTCGCGCAGGGCACCAGCTGGATCAGTTCGCCCTCACGCCGCACAAGGAAATGCGCCGATACTTTAAGATCACGAAGGGTTTCGTAGTAGGGGTGTGCGGCCAAATCGAGGGTGCCGGTGAATAGCCGCACAATAGCTTCACCGCCGAACTGACCCGGCGGGAGGCTGATATTGTGCACGACCAGCAACCTGACCGCCTCGTCCGCCGGGCGCTCGTCACAATTGGTCGAGGGAACCTGCAGCGCCCCGGCGAGCACCCCTTCCTCGTCGAGGGGACCGAGCTCCACCTACCGGATTCCCAAGCGTTCCATGCGGTAGCGCAACGCCCTGAACGTGATGCCCAGGAGCTTGGCTGCGGCGGTGCGGTTGAAGCGGGTTTTCTCGAGGGCCTCGAGGATCGCCTCCCTTTCAATACGGTCCAGGTATTCCGGCAGCGGCCATTTGGCGTCGGGGGCTCCCGGTTCGCGAGCGACCGAAATCGGCGGAGCGAGCTGCAGGTCGTCGGGCTGGATTTCCTCGAGCGCGGCGAGTGCGATGGCCCGCTCCAGAATGTTCTCCAGTTCGCGGGTATTGCCGGGAAAATCGTAACCCGCGAGAGCCTTCTTCGCTCCGTCGGAAAGCCGCATGGACCGCTTGCCGTCCGGACCGGAAAGGCGCCGCAGAATCGCATCCGCGAGCACCGGAATATCCTCGCGGCACTCCCGCAGCGGGGGCATTTTCAGCTCGATGACCGCCAAGCGGTAGTACAGATCCTGCCGAAATTTTCCCGATTCGACACAGGCAGCCAGATTCTGGTGCGTAGCGCAGATGATGCGCACGTCGACCGCGTCCTCCGAGGTCGCCCCGACTTTGCGCACGGTCTTCTCCTGGATCGCGCGAAGCAGCTTGACCTGCATCGCGAGCGGCAGGTCGGCGACTTCGTCCAGGAACAGGGTGCCGGTGCTCGCGGCCTGGAAAAATCCGTCGCGGTCGCCTTCGGCGCCCGTGAAAGCACCCTTCTTGTAGCCAAAGAACTCGCTCTCCATCAGGTTCTCGGGGATGGCACCGCAGTTGACCGGCACGAAGGCCTTCTCGCGCCGCGACCCCTTGCCGTGAATGAGACGCGCGGCGAGCTCCTTTCCGCTCCCGGACTCGCCTGTAATGTAGATCGGCGCCTGGCTGCGCGCGAGCTTCTCGATCTTCGAGCGCACCTGCTCGATCCCGGGGCTCGAGCCAAGAAGCTGGGCTTCTCCCGATTTGGCTGCGGCTGTTTTCTGGGGCAGGGACAGCGCGGACTTGACCAGCGTGCGCAGCTGATCGAGGGACAGGGGTTTGGTCAGGTAATCGAAGGCGCCGGCCTTGAGGGCCGCCACGGCGTTTTCGGTGCTGCCGAACGCGGTGATCACCGCCACGGGCAGGTCCGCGCATTGAACGCCGATGAAACGCACCAGCTCCAGCCCGTCACCGTCGGGCAAGCGCATGTCTGTAAGACAGAGGTCATAGCGCTTGGACTGCAGCAGCTGCTTGGCCGCCTCCACGGAACCGATACACTCCACCGCCAAACCCATGCGCAGGAGCGACAGCTCGAGCAGTTCCCGGATGTCCGCCTCATCGTCGATCACGAGCACCGTACCCTCCTGGACGATGTTCGCTCGTCGTTCCGCGCGCCGGTTCTCTAC
>VBCJ01000137.1 GCA_005884335.1 Betaproteobacteria bacterium
GCCGAATCTTCCGACGATCGCGGAATCGGGCCTGCCCGGCTACGAAGCGAGCTCCTGGTACGGCGTGCTCGCGCCGGCGGGGACGCCGCGCGAAATCGTCGCGAGACTCAACGCCGAGCTCGTGAAAGCGCTCGAGCAGCCCGAGGTGAGGACGAGCCTCCTCGCGGAGGGCGCGGAGCCGATAGGCGGGAGCCCGGAGCAATTCGCCGCCCACATCCGCTCGGAAATGGAGCGTCTCGGCAAAATGATCCGGGAAGCGAAGATCCGTCCGGAATGAGCGAGAGCTCCAACCCCTGCACCCGCGGCGTCGCCGAATTCGTCTCCGGACTCCGGTACGAAGCGATCCCGCGCGAGGTGCGCGAGCGCGCGAAGCTCCTCGTCCTCGATTCGCTCGGCTGCGCGCTCTACGGAGCCCACCTCCAATGGTGCAGGATCCTGCAACGCACTCTCAAAAAACTGGACAGCTCCAGCTCATGCGGCGTATGGGGAACCGCGCAACGGCTCTCGGCGCCGCACGCGGCGCTCGCGAACGGCACGCAGGTCCAGGGGTTCGAGCTGGACGACGTGCATCGGGAAGGCGTGCTGCACGTGGGCGCGGTGGTGCTGCCGGCGCTCGCCGCGGTCGCCGAACTGCGCCGCGGAATGAGCGGACGCGAGTTTTTGACCGCCGCCGTCGCCGGCTACGAAGTCGGCCCGCGCGTGGGGCTGTGCATGGGGGAGGAGCACATCGGGCAAGGCTGGCATTCGGGCGCGACGCTGGGCGTTTTCTCGGCGGGCGCCGGGGCGGCGCGCGGCTTGAAGCTCGACGCGGACAAGACGGTCCACGCGCTCGGCATCGCCGGCACGCAGGCGGCGGGGCTGATGGCGGCACAATACGGCGCGATGGTGAAGCGCATGCACGCGGGACGCTCCTCCCAGAGCGGGCTCTACGGCGCCCTGCTCGCGGAGGCCGGCTTCACCGGGATCCCCGACGTGTTCGAGAGCGAGTACGGCGGCTTCTGCACGACCTTTTCGCGCTCGCAGGATCGGTTCCGGCTGGCCGAACTTACCGCCGGCTTCGGCGAGGTCTGGCAGACCATGGGCGTCGCGCTGAAGTTCTATTCCTGCGTCGGCAGCAACCACACCACGCTCGACGCGCTCCGCGAGATGCGCTCGGAGCGGGCGTTCGACGCGGAGGACGTGAAAAAAATCGTCGTGCACGCCTCGCAGGTGACCGTGGACCACGCCGGCTGGAGATACCGGCCGGAAAGCCTCGCCTCGGCCCAGATGAATCTTTCTTTCTGCGCGGCGACGTTCCTGCTCGAGGGCGATTGCTTCGTCGATCAGTTCAGAGAGAGGATCGTCGCCGATTCCCGGCGCATGGCGCTCGCCGAAAAAGTCGAAGTCCGGCCCGACCCGGAAATCAGCGCTAAGGGCGCGAAATACCGCCACAGCGTGCGGGTGGAGGTGATTCTCAACGGCGGCGGGCGCCTGGAGCGCACCGTGGAGACGCCGCGCGGCAGCGGGCCCAATTTCGCGAACGCGGCGCAGATCGTCGCCAAGTTCGAAAAACTGGCGGCCCACGCGCTCAAGCGGAGTCAGGTGGCGCAGCTGCGCGACGCGGTGCTCGGAATGGAGAAGCTCGACGATGCGGCGCGCTTGGCGCAACTGATGATGATGCGGAAAGAGAGACGGCGCGCGGCGGTATGAAAGCACTCGTATACTGTCGGGCCATGCGCCAGCGGAAATCCAGTTTGCGCGTCAGCGTAGTCCTTCTGGGAGCGGCCGCACTGTCCGCCTGCGACAGCGGACCGCGGTCGGGCTCGGTCGGATCGTCGCGCGTCTGGTACGGGCCGGGCTACGGCTCGAACTCCAATACGGCGCGCAGTCCGCGGGCGATCGGAACCACATCGGTCAGCCGCGGCGGCTTCGGATCCTCGTCGGCGTTCCACAGCGGCGGCGGATGAGCGGGCGATGGCAGGCGCCGCCGCATGAGGCGCAGCACGATGCCACCCCGGGCGGACTGGCAGCGCCGCTGCGAGGACGTCGGCTTCTACTTTCACTCTCTCGGCGGGCGGTATTGGGAAGAGGCGGCCTGCTATGTCCTTTCCGGTGAAGAGGTCGACATCCTGGAGGCCGCCGCCGAGGAATTGCAGCGTCTTTGCCTGGAGGCATGCGAGCACATCGTGCGCAACGGCCGCTACGGCGAGCTCGCGATTCCGGGCGCCTTTTCCGAATGCGTTGGCGACTCCTGGAAACGGCGGGATCCGTCCATCTTCGGCCGGTTCGATCTCGCCTGGGACGGCGAGGGACCGCCCAAGCTTCTGGAATACAACGCCGATACGCCGACCGCGCTCATCGAGGCGAGCGTGGCGCAGTGGTTCTGGCTGGAAGACCGCAAGCGCCTGGAATCCACCGCGAGCGGCGCGATAGACGAGAGCGCCGACCAGTTCAACTCCCTGCATGAAAAGCTCATCGAGCGGTGGAGGAACATGAACGGCGCGCTGGGTCCGAAGACGCTCTATTTCGCGTGTGTCCGCGATCATGAAGAGGACTACGGCAACACCCATTACCTCCGCGACACTGCGGTCCAGGGGGGACTGGCCACGCAATTCATATTCATCGAGGACATCGGCTGGAGCGCAGACGCCGCCTGCTTTGTCGACCTGGAGGGAAACGCCATCGAGGCGCTGTTCAAGCTCTATCCATGGGAATGGCTGGCGCGGGAGAGATTTGGCCCTCATATCCTGGAGGAGCCCCGCTCCTGGATCGAGCCGCCTTGGAAGATGCTGCTTTCCAACAAGGCGGTCCTCGCGATTCTCTGGGAACTGTTTCCCGAGCACCCCAATCTTCTGCCGTGCTATTTCGATGCGGCTCCCCTGGCGGGAGCCGATTACGTCAGGAAACCGATCCTCGCTCGGGAGGGCTCCAACATCAGCCTGCGGCGCAACGCCGGCGCCCTCATGACGGGCGGAACCTACGGCAGGGAGGGATACGTCTTCCAGAAATACGCGCCGCTGGCGCGTTTCGAGGGGAACTACGCGGTCATCGGTGCATGGATCGTGGACGATAGTGCAGCCGGCATCGGAATCCGCGAAGACGATTCTCCGATCACGAGAAACACCAGCAGGTTCGTGCCGCATTATTTCGAATGACACTAGGTTCCGGGAAACGGAAAAAGGGGGCAGCCTCATGAGTGATTTCATCGCTTCTGTCGGCGGGGTGGACGATTTCCTTGTTTACTTCCTGATGGCATCGGCCCTGGTGGCCGTTTTTCTCACCGTCTATACGTGGGTCACGCCGTATCGCGAAATCGCGCTGATCCGGCAAGGCAATGTCGCCGCGGCTCTTTCGCTGTCCGGCGCGCTGCTCGGCTTTGTCGTTCCGCTTGCCAGCGCGATCGCGCACAGCGTCGCGTGGTGGGATATGTTGCTTTGGGGGGCGGTTGCCCTCGTGGTTCAGCTCCTTTCGTACTTCGCCGTCCGGATGATCGTGCCGACATTGTCGCGGGACATCCCGGAGGGGAAGATCGCGCAAGGCTTGTTTCTCGGTACGATCTCGCTCGCGATAGGGATCCTGAACGCCGCATCGATGACGTATTGAATCGATGCGCCCGATGAATCGGTCATTCGTGGCGGCGACGACGCTCGTCGCTTCGTTGCTCGCGGCAGCGGCCCTGGCTCAATATCCGAGCAAGCCGATCCGTCTCATCGTCCCCTGGCCGGCGGGCGGGACCGTGGACGGCGTCGCGCGCGTCATCGGCCCGAAGCTCACTGAGGGGCTTGGGCGTCCGATAATCGTCGAGAACAAGGCGGGCGCGGGCGGCTCGATCGGGCAGGCTGAGGCCGCGAAGGCGCCTCCCGACGGCCACACCGTGCTGCTGGTGTTCGACACGCACGCCGTCAACCACCTGCTCTACCAGAACCTCGGCTACGACCCGTTCAGGTCCTTCGAGCACGTGAGCCTGCTCGTCACTTCCCCGCAGGTGCTCGCCGGCGCGACCAACTTCGCGCCGGGCTCCGTGCCGGAGCTCGTCGCTTTCGCGAAAGCCAACCCGGGGAAAGCGACCTACGCCACGGTGGGCGCGGGCAGCTCGAACCACCTGAACGCCTTGCTGCTTTCGAACCGCACCGGAATCGACATGGTGCACGTGCCTTACAAGGGCGGCGCGCCGATGATGATCGATCTGGTCGGCGGCCAGGTGAGCGTCATGTTCGTCTCCGCGCCGCAGGCGATTCCGCAGGTCAAGGCGGGCCGCATCAAGGCGCTCGCGATCGGCAGCCCGCGCCGCATCCCGCAGCTGCCGGATACGCCGACCGTCGCCGAGACGCTCCCCGGGTTCGCCGCGCAGTCCTGGGTGGGGATGCTCGTGCCGGCCGGAACGCCGAAGGAGATCGTCGCGCGGCTCTACGCCGAAGCGACGAAGGCGCTCGCCGATCCGGAAGTGCGCGGCAAGCTCGGCGCGCAGGGCTTCGACGTCGTCGGCAGCTCGCCCGAGCAGTTCCTCGCCTTTGCCCGCGCCGAGTCGGACAAGTGGGCGAAGGTGATCCGCGATTACAATATCCGGGTCGAGTAATCCAAGGAGTCCCGATGGCCCGCTACACGAAGTGGATTCCCCAGGGTGTCATCCCGGCGGTGCTGCTGCCGTTCCACGAGGACCTGTCGGTCGACGAGCCGTCCTTCCGCGCGCACTTGCGCGACGTCGCCGCCGTCGAAGGCCTCTCGGCGATCACCATCAACGCACACTCGACGGAGGTCGCCTCGTGCACCTTCGACGAGCAGAAGCGCGTGCTGGCGATCACTCAAGACGAGATCGGTGGGCGGCTCCCGATCGTGCACGGCGTCTACGCCGAAGGCAGCCTCGAAGCGGCGCGCATCGCTAAAATGGCGGCCGAGGGCGGGGCGAGCGCCTTGCTCGTTTTCCCGCCGGGGCCTTTCACCATGGGCCAGCGTCCGGAGATGGCGGTCGAGCATTTCCGGAGAGTCGCCGGCGCCGCGGACCTCCCCATCATCGCCTTCCAGTATCCGCTCGCGGGCGGCCAGGGCTATGCGCTCGCGACCCTGCTGAAGATCATCGAGGCCGTGCCCTCGGTTCGCGCCATCAAGGACTGGTGCGCGGGCCCGCAGCTGCACGAGCGCCAGATCCGCACCTTGCAGTCCCTGACCCCCCCTGTGCACGTGCTCACCACCCACAGCTCGTGGCTGTTGAGTTCGCTCGTCATGGGTTGCAACGGCCTGCTCTCGGGCAGCGGCTCGGTGATCGCCGATCTGCAGGCGAAGCTTTTCCGGGCGGTGCGGGAGAACGACCTCGCCACCGCGAGGCAAATCAACGAGCGCATCTGGCCGGCGGCCGAAGCGTTCTACGCCGAGCCCTGGGTGGACATGCACAACCGCATGAAGGAAGCGCTGGTGATGACGGGCAAGCTTCCGCGCGCGGCGGTGCGCCCCCCGCTCGTGAAGATTCCGCAAGCCGAGATCGAACGCATCCGAGCCGCGCTCATCGCGGCGGGCCTGCTCGACCGGGCCGGCCGCTCGCTCCGCGCTGCGTGAAAAACCGGGGACAGACCACGGTTTTTTCAAATGTCCGCTCGAAAAGGGGGTCTGTCCCCGGTTTCATGAAGATCGAATGCGTCCTCGAGTGCGACAACCATCTCGGCGAAGGCCCGGTCTGGGACGTCGAGGAAGGCCGGCTCTACTGGCTTGACGGGACCGGCCGGCGCGTCGGAAAACCCTCGGTCTGGCGGCTCGATCCGAAGAGCGGCAAGACCGACAACTGGACGCTCAAGCGCGACGTCGGCGCGCTCGCGCTCAGGCGCAAAGGCGGCGCGGTGCTCGCGCTCGACGATGGCTTCCACTTCTTCGATTTCCAGAGCGGCAAGCTCGAAACCGTTTCTCTGGTCGACGCTGGACAGCCGCGTACGCGACTGAACGACGGCAAGTGCGACCGGCACGGGCGCTTCTTCGCGGGCGGCATGGACGACAAGGAGGAGTTGAAAATCTGCGCGCTGTGGCGCCTCGATCCCGATCTCTCCGTCACCCTGGTCGACGACGGCATCATCTGCTCGAACGGCCCGTGCTGGAGCCCCGACGACAAGACGTTCTACTTCGCCGACACCTTCCAGGGCGAGATCTGGAAGTACGACTACGACCTCGCGAGCGGCACGCCCACGAACAGGCGGGTATTCGCCTCGTTCAAGGGCGACAAGGGAGTCGCCGACGGCTCGACTGTCGATGCGGAGGGCTGCGTGTGGAACGCGCAGCTGATCTCGGGCGACCTTGTGCGCTATGCGCCCGACGGGAGCGTCGAGCGGCGCATCGGCATGCCGGTGAGGAACATCACCAGCGTCGCTTTCGGCGGCGAGAAGCTCGACGAGATCTACGTGACCTCGATGGCGCGCGTGAAGCACCCCGCGGTGCACGGCCGGTTCGCAAGAGAAGCGGAGCCGCAGTTCCTCGCGGGGAGCCTGTTTCGCATCAACGGGCTCGGGATACGCGGCCTGCCCGAGCCGCGGTTCGCGGGCTGAGGAGCTCGGGGGATCCGATGGAAAAACGCAAGCCCAAGGGCCCGTCACCCGACGAGCTCCTAGACGTAATCGATCTCAGGGACTTCACCCAGCGTGCGGTAACGCGGACGTTGCCGAAGAACACGGTCGTCGTCAGGGAGGGCGACCGGACCGACTCGCTCTACATCATCGTCTCCGGCAGGGTGAAAATCTACGTCAGCGACGAGAAGGGCAAGGAAGTCGCGCTCAACGAGTCCGGACCCGGGGAATATTTCGGCGAAATGGTGCTCGACGAGGGCCCGCGCACGGCTTCGGTGATGACGCTCGAGCCGACCGAGTTCCTGGTGGTCCCCAAGGAAGACTTCAGGGAATTCGTGAAGAAGAGCCCGGAGTTCTCGCTGCACCTCATCTACAAGCTCATCAAGCGGGTGCGCGCGCTCACCAACGACGTGAAGAGCCTCGCGCTCATGGACGTATACGGCCGTGTGGCGCGCATGCTTCTGGAGCTCGCCGTGGAACGCGACGGCGTGCTCGTGATCGAGAGCAAGCCGACTCAGCAGGAGATCGCGAGCCGCGTCGGAGCGTCGCGCGAGATGGTCAGCCGGATTCTCGGCGACCTTACCGTCGGCGGCTACATCGAGGTCGGGCGCGACCGCATCACCATCGCGAAAACCCTGCCCCGAACCTGGTAGCCCAGGGAGGGCCAAGAGGTGGGCGGTCAGTCCGCGCGCAGCTTGTTCGCGCGGATGATCTCGCCCCAGCGCGCGTAGTCGCGCCGCACGATCGCGTTGAACTCCTCCCCCGAAACCCCCGAGGGTTCGACGCCAAGCTCGCGGAAACGGCTCGTCACGGCGGGGAGCGCGAGCACCGCGCGGATGTCCGCGGCGAGCTTGTCGAGAATCGGCTTTGGCGTTCCGCCGGTCGCGAAGATGCCGTGCCAGCCCGGGATGCCCAGTCCCGGAAAGAGCGAATCGAAAGGAACCGCACCCGGCAGCTGCTCGAGCGGCGCGCTCCCCGTGACCATGAGCGCGCGCAGCTTCCCCGCCTTCACGTGCGGCATGACCGCGACGGTCACGTCGAGCATCATGCCCGGTTCGCCTGCGAGCACCGCCTGGAGCGCGGGCGCAGCGCCCTTGTAGGGCACGTGGGTGAGGTTCATGTCCGCGGCGCTCTTCAGGAGCTCCACGTAGAGGTGCTGCCCGGAGCCGTTCCCGGCGCTCGCGTAGTTCAGCCGCCCCGGTTCCTTCTTCGCCCGGGCGATCAATTCCTGGATCGAGCCGATCCCGCTCGCCGGATTCACGACGAAGGCATAGGTGAGGAGCGTGGTCTGCGTCACGCCAATGAGATCCTTGAGCACGTCGTAGGGAACTTTCTGCAGGTGCGGCAGCGTGACGAGCGGAGTCGAGCTGATGATCATCAGCGTGTAGCCGTCCGGCGCGCTCTTCGCGAGGTACTCGGGGCCGATCGTGCTTCCGGGCTTGTTCTCGACGACGACCGGCTGCCCCCAGCGGTCCTGCAATTCCTTTCCGATCAGGCGCCCGGAGATGTCGAGCGGACCTCCCGGGGGGAAGGGAACGACGAGCCTCACGGGCTTCGAGGGGAATTCCTGCGCCGCCGCGCTCGTGGCGAGCGTCAGCACCCACACGAGAACTGCCGTGGACCGTCTCATGATTCCTCCTCGCCGAGAGACTATCAGAGCCCCGCCTCCGGGGGAAAGCGCGTCGCGCCGGAGCTATAATTGCTCTTCGAGGAGCACCCGCATGAACGAAGCCGCCATCCAACCCGGTACGGTGACCGCCGGACTCCACTACACCGTCGACACCGGCGTGAAACCGGTGAACGAGACCTTCGGCCCCAACAACATCCGCCGCCGCGTCTCGGGGGAGCATGAACTGCGGCCGGTGACGATCCGCGACGGCCGTCCGTTTGCCGACGAGTTCGACCTCGAGGTGACCGGCTTCGAGTTCGTCGAGCACAAGACTCGAATTCACGACTTCTTCGATATCGAGGAGCTGAAGCGCGTCTACTACCCCGAGGTCGAAGCGCTGGTGAAGAAGGTCTCGGGCGCCTCGCGCGTCGTCGTCTTCGACCACACGCTGCGCTCGGGCGACGAGGCCGAGCGCGAGGCGAAACTGGTGCGCGAACCGGTGTTCAACGTGCACAACGACTACACCGAATGGTCGGGCCCGCAGCGCGTGCGCGACCTGCTGCCAGGCGAAGCGGAAGCCCTGCTGCAGCGCCGGTTCGCGATCATCCAGGTGTGGCGCGCGATCAATCAGCCGATCCAGTCCAACCCGCTCGCCATCGCCGATGCGAGGAGCCTCGCCCCCGGGGACCTGATCCGCGCCGAGCGCCGCTATCCGAACCGGGTGGGCGAGACCTACCGCATCGGCTACAACCCGGATCACCGCTGGTTCTATTTCCCGCAGATGCGGCGCGACGAGGCGCTGGTATTCAAGGTATTCGATTCGGCGAAGGACGGCCGTGCGCGCTTCACCGCGCACAGCTCGTTCGAGGATCCAACCACGCCGGAAGGCGCGCCGCCGCGCCAGAGCATCGAGGCCAGAACGCTGGCGTTCTTCGACTAGGCGCTCACCTTCTTCGGCTAGCCCACCTTGACGTTCTCGTCCGCGATGTAGTCGCGGATCACGGCGTCGATTCCGGGATCGGCCTTGAAGCCGAGCCCGAGCGCGCGCGGCGTCGCGAAGCGCACCGGCCAGGTCTTCACGATCGCCTCGATGCGCGCGTCGAGCTTCCACGAGACGCGCCTGGCGACGTGGAACCCCGCGATCTTCCCCATCGCCGCGATCATCTCGGCGACCGTCACCGTGATCCCGGGCAGGTTCACCACGCGGTTCGAACCCCACTTCGCGGCGGGCAAATCGTGTGCATGGATGAAAGCCTCGACCACCCTGCGCGGCGAAAGCAGCCACACGCCGGTCTCCGGCGGAAGCGGGCATTCGTAGGGGATTCCGTTCAGGGGCTCGCGCACCACGGCGCTCGCAAAGGACGAGGCCGCGGCGTTCGCCTTTCCAGGTCGCACGACGATGGTCGGAAGGCGCAGCGACCTGCCGTCGATGTAGTCCTTGCGCGAGAAGTCGCTCACCAGATATTCGCTGATCACCTTCTGCGTGCCGTATGAAGTCTGCGGCGCGGGCGTGGTCGAGTCGTCGAGGACTTCGGGGAGGTCGCCGCCGAAGGCCGCGACCGAGCTGGCGAACACCAAACGCGGCGGTCGCGCGGCCGCGTCGAAAATGCGTCGCGCTCGCTCGAGCACGTTGTGCATGCCCTGCAGGTTGACCCGCATGCCGAGATCGAAATCCGCCTCCGCGGCGCCCGAGACCACGGCCGCGAGATGAAAGATCGAAGTCGTGTCGGCAGCGATCGCGCGCGCTGCGAACTTGGGGTCCGAGATGTCGCCCGCGAGCGTCGCAAGGCGCGGGTCCTTGGGAAGATCCGCAGGAAAGGCCTGATCGACGAGCGTGAGACGGGCGATCTTCTCCGCGGCGAGCGTGCCGCGGGCGAGCAGCGCTTTGGCGAGCTTAAAGCCGATGAAACCGCCGCCCCCTGTGATGACGATTTTCATGTCCGGCGCGATCCTAGAAAAATTGCCGCGGCAGCCACAGCACGATCTCGGGAATGTAGGTGCATACGATGAGCGCGGCAAGAAGCGGTATGAGCCAAGGAAGGATGGCGATCGTCGTGCGTTCCACCGAGAGCCTCGCGGTACGCGCCAGGACGAACAGCACCGTGCCGAGCGGCGGGTGCAGCAGGCCGATCATGAGATTGAGCACCATCACCAGGCCGAAGTGAACGAGGTCGATGCCGAGGGTCTTGCAGATCGGGCCGAGGATGGGCACGAGCAGCGTGATCGCCGCCACCGGCTCGAGGAAACACCCGATGAAGAGCATCAGGAGATTTGCGAGCAGCAGGAACACCCAAGGCGTGTGGGTGAACGAAAGCACCCAGGCCGCGACCGCGTCGGTCACGCGCGTGACGGTCAGCAGCCACCCGAAGATCGAGGCGGCGGCGACGATGAGGAGCACCGTGGCCGTGGTCTCGATCGTGTCCATGGAGATTTTCACGAGCATCTTCAGGGAGAGGGTGCGGTACCACAGGAGCCCGAGGGCCAGGGCGTAGGCCGAGGCGATGATCGCGCCCTCGGTCGGGGTGAAAATGCCGACGGTCATGCCGCCCAGCAGGATCACCGGGGTCATCAGCGCGAGAAAGGCGTCGGCGAAGGTGCTGCCGAGGGCCAGCCAGGAAAACGCCGTGTCGCGCCCGTAGTTGCGCCGGTGCGCGTACCAGGTCACGGTGGCCATCATGAAAAGGCCCATGACGATCCCAGGGATCACGCCCGCGAGAAAGAGCTGCCCTATGGAGACGCCGGCCATCATTCCATAGATGACGAAAGGCAGCGAAGGCGGAATGATGGGGCCGAGCGTTGCCGAGGCCGCGGTCACGCCGACCGAGAAATCTATCGGATAGCCGTGGTCCTTCATCGCCTTGATCTCGATCGTCCCCAGGCCCGCGGCGTCGGCGATCGCCGTTCCCGACATTCCGGCGAAGATCATCGAGCCGACGATGTTCACGTGCCCGAGTCCGCCCTTCAGCCATCCCACCAGTGCCAGGGCGAAGTTGTAGATGCGGTTCGTGATCCCGGCTGAATTCATCAGATTACCGGCGAGGATAAAGAAGGGCACCGCGAGCAGCGGGAAGGAATCGATGCCGCCGTACATCCGGTGGATGACGACGAAATCCGGAACGGTGCCGGAGATCATCACGTAGGCGAGCGATGCGACGATCATCGCCAGCGCGACGGGTACTCCTGCGAGCATCAGCGCGATGAACCCCACCAGCAGCACCGCGGTCAAGCCTTGTCCTCCTGGAGCACGTCGGGGCGTTCGAGCACGCTGTAGCCCCGGCGCCAGTGATTCCATGCGACCTGCAGCGCGCGGCCGAACATGAGCGCAAACCCGATGAGCATCGCGCCGAACACCAGGCCGATGGGCAGCTCGACGACCGCCATCCTCTGCGATCCGATCCGGTCCATCAGCAGCCAAGTCAGCCACACCGCGTAGCCGAAGAAAGCGGCGCGCACGGCGTCGACGAGGAGGGACAGGACGCGTCCGGCCGCGCGCGGAAGGAAGCGGTAGACGAAATCCACCTGGATGTGCGTGTTGCGTCGCACCGCCATCGCGCCGCCGAGGAAGGTCACGGCGATGAGCAGGTAGCGGGCGATCTCCTCGGTCCAGCCCGCCGCGTCGTTCAGGACGTAGCGCGTGAAGACCTGGTAGAAGACGACACAAGCGAGGATCCAGAACACTGCGAGGACGATCCAGTCCTCCCAGCCGTACATCGAGAGTCGGACCTCCTCGTCGACGGCGTGGAAGCGCCCGTCCGCGCCGAGGACGTGGTCGTCCGCCTCGGGTGTCACTTCAGCGCCTGCACCTTGTCGTAGAGCGCCTTGTCCCAGGCGACATCCGGGCCGACGAGGAATTTCGTGAACGCCTGCTTGAAGGCGGTGCGATCCGACTTCACCACGGTCTTGCCGTATTTCTTCGCGAATTCGTCGACCAGCCGGATCTCCGACGCGGCGATCTCGGCGGTTGCCTTGGCGCAGGCCTCGCGGAACACGTCCTGGAATACCTCGCGCTCGCCTACGGAGAGCTGGCTCCACAGCGGCCCGCTGACGATAACGAGCAGCATCTCGGTGATGTGGCCGGTGAGGTTGATGTGTGACTGCACCTCGTAGAATTTCTTCGCGAAGATCGTCGGCAGCGGATTCTCCTGCGCGTCCACCGTGCCGTTTTGCAGCGCGAGATAGACCTCGGCAAAGGCTATAGGCGTCGCGTTCGCGCCGACCACCTTCGGATACATGATGTACAGCGGCGCGTCCGGCACGCGCAGCTTGAGGCCCTTCATGTCTTCGGGCCGGACGATCGGCTTGTTCGCGGTGGTGTGGCGCACGCCGTAGTAGACAGCCGCGATCGGCTTGTTGCCGCCCTTCTTGTAGTAGGCCTCCTCGAGGTCATGGAGCACCTGGCTCTCGGAGTACTTCTTCCAGTGGCCGAAGTCGCGGAACATGTAGGGCGCGCCGCCGATCCCCAGCGGCGGGTAGGTGCGCGCAGCGAACGCTTGCCCCGTGTAGATCACGTCCACCGTGCCGAGCGAGAGCGACTGGTTGATCTGCGTCTCGTTGCCCAGGGACGACGCGGGAAACACGTCCATGGTATAGCGGTTGCCGGTGCGCTTCGCGATCTCGCCCGCCGCCCACAGCGCCCAGGTGTGATAGGGCTCGGAGGTTTCGTATACATGCGCGAACTTGAGCTTCTGCTGCCCGAGCGCAGCGTACGGCGCGGCGAGGACAAGGGCGAGGGCCGCGAGTACGGACAGCTTGCGAGGGACGGACATGGTTTCCTCCTTTGCCGGGTAGGGCAGCGAGCGTATCAAAGTTTGAGCAGGCTGGGCAGCCACAGCGAGATGGCCGGCACGTACGTGATGATCAGCAGCGCCGCGCACATCGCGCCGTAGAAGGGCCACAGCTCCTTCGAGACCTGCTCGATCGTCACCTTGCCGATGGCGCAGCCGACGAAGAGCGTCGGACCTACCGGCGGCGTGATGAGGCCGATTCCGAGGTTGATCAGCATGATCATTCCGAAGTGGACGGGGTCGACGCCCAGCTTGATCACCATCGGCAGCAGGATCGGCGTGCAGATGAGCAGCATGGGGGCGAGGTCCATGAAAGTGCCGAGCGCGAGCAGCAGGATGTTGATGAGCAGCAGCATTACGTACTTGTTGTCGGTCAGCGTGAGGAAGAACGCGGTCGCCTTGGCGGGGAGCTGCATCAGCGCCATGAGGTAGCCGAACGCCACGGAGAAGCCGATCAGCATCATCACCATCGCGACCGTCTTGACCGTCCGGTGGACGAGGTGCGGAAGCTGGCTCCATTTGCAGTCTCGGTAGACGAACATCGTCACGAGGAACGCGTAGATGCAGGCCACCGCCGCCGACTCGGTGGCGGTGAAGACGCCGGAAAGGATGCCTCCGAGGATGATGACGATGGTGACCAGGCCCCAGACGGAGTCGAGCGCGATCTTGAGCGAATCGCGTAGCGAGATCGGCTCGCCGCGGGGAAAATTGCGCTTCCTCGCGATCAAAAGCACCAGCACGACGAGGCACAGACCGAAAAGGAGGCCCGGGAAGATGCCGGCCATGAACAGGTGCGCGATCGAGATGGTGCCGCCCGCAGCGATCGAGTAGATCACGGAGTTGTGCGAGGGCGGGAGCACGATCGCCTGCACCGAGCCGCAGATGGTGATGTTGGTGGCGAACACGCGCGGGTAGCCGCGCTTGATCATCTCGGGAATCATCACCGAGCCGATCGAGGCGGTGTCGGCCACCGACGAGCCGGAGATGCAGCCGAAGAGGGTCGAGGCGACGATGTTGACGAGCGCGAGGCCCCCGCGGATCCAGCCGACGAAGACGCGGGCGAGGTTCACCAGACGCCGCGCCATGCCGCCTTCGGCCATGATCGCGCCGGCGAGCACGAAGAAGGGGATGGCGAGCAGCGAGAAATTGTCCACGCCGTCGGAGATCTTGAGCATGACGGCCTCGAGCGGGATGTCGATCCACAGCGCGGCGATGAGCGCCGAGAGGCCGAGCGAGTACGCGACCGGGACGCCGATCGCGCACAGGAGCGTGAAGACCGCGAGCAGGATGAGGATGTCCACGCGCTACTCCAGGTCCTGCGGCTGGTCGCTGTACATGATCGAGGTGCGCGGCGGCTCGCCGCACCAGACGCGCTCGACGATGAAGAGCACCGTGATCAGGCCTCCGATGGGGATGGGCAGGTAGGTGATTCCGACGGACAGGCCGGGAAACTCGGCGATGACCTGGTGCCAGGTCACGACGACGAGATGCGCGCCGTAGCCGAGCATGAACAGAGCGGTGGCCAGCATGCACACATCGACCAGCGCCAGCATCGCCTTGCGCGTTTTTTCGTTCACCGCCTCGAGGAGCGCCACCACCGCCATGTGCAGGTTGGCGCGGTACACCGCCGCGCCGCCGACGAACGAGAACAGCACCATCAGCAGCACCGCGAGCGGCTCGGGCCAGCTCGCCGCCGAATTCATCGCGTAGCGCATGAACACCC